>DAHXNM010000033.1 GCA_027365375.1 Ferrimicrobium sp.
CGACGACACATCCAAGTCGGAATCATGGACAGACTGATCAATGCCTGTGCACTGAGCGTGCCGATCCGAGTCGCAGAGCCCGCCTGAGCGATACCGCTCGTACAGAACACCCGGTGAACGTACGCCTTTGACGACGAATTCTAAGACCCGACCAGTTTTTCGGACCCACTGCTTGCCTGGCATCGAAGCGAACGCTCACAATTGAGACTCAGAGAATAGATTCATGTCAAATGGACGCACCCCTGGCGTCATACGATGGATATGCAGAATGACCGATGCGTCGAGCGCCGATGTCGACCAGGCTATCGAAGAGGCCAAGACTGAGGGAAACCCAGCCGTCAAGTTAAACATTGTCCAGCGAGTTCAATTTAGCATCCCCGATGTCACCCGGCTAAAGGCTCTCGACTAGCAATCAGACAAGCCCAGGGCCCTCGGTGCATATACATAGGGATGGAACTCGTAAAGACCGGGCTTGAGAACATTATCGTCACCCAGGAGTACGCCGCTCGTGGATGGGCTGCCTATCCGCTCGCACCAGGATCGAAGAATCCGCTGAAGGGATCCCATGGATTCCACGATGCAACGACTGACACATCCGCGCTCATAGATGCGTTCACCGATCCTCCTGACCCCAACATCGGCATCCGTGCCGGTGAGCCATCGGGTATCGTCGTCATCGATGTCGATGCACACGAGGGTGCCGCCAACGGTTATGAGTCAATGCGCACCCTTGCTTCCCTTGGGTTTCGCTTCCCAACCGGGGATCGCCGCAAAGGGCATGCAATAGCCAAGACCCCAAGTGATCGTCTGCACCTTTACTACGCAGCCCCTCTTGAGGCAAGGATAAAGTCAACCAGCGGAGTTCTGGCCCCAGGTCTCGACACCCGTGGTGAGGGTGGCTATATTGTGGCCCCACCATCTGCGACCGAGAAGGGTGCGTATAAGTGGAAGCAGTACCCCGATACGCTTCTCGAACTGCCCGTGTGGGTGATCGAGCGAGTGAAGGTCACACCCGCACCCGAGCGCCGTGTAACCGAACCTACCGAGACGATCCCACCAACCGTCGTACAGATGCTCAAAGACCGCCTGGATCGCATAGCCAAAGCATCGAGTGGTCAACGCAATGCAACTCTCAATCGCGAGGCGGTCTATCTAGCCCAGTACGTGGGTAAGTGCTTTGACGAAATCCCACTCACCGATTAGCTTCTAAGGGCCGCCCGGTGCTCGCAGATTCCCGAGTACGAGGCGCAACGAACTATCGCTAGTGCGTTCACTCGCGCTCCAAGTGCCCGCGGGTCAGACTCATACGCTGTTGGGGTCAACCGAGACACCCACGATGATGCGCCAAATTCACTCAGTATGAGCCAAACGACGCCACCTGCTCGACATGGAACAGAGCGGAGTCCACACACCCAATCGTCACAATCGTCAGCAGATAGTGCCTCTGAGGAGAGTCATGTGAAATACCGTCATCGGCTTCGCTAAATACGCACTGACGGTGCACAACTATTGGTTGGAAACAACCAGGGGGCGGACCGTTCCCGAACACTCATATGAATATGGATCGGCCTGTGAGGCTGACAATAGACAAGCCCAACAGCGCCAGACCCAAACCCCGGTGGCCGCATCGTGTCTCTGTTCACAACGACCTACGAGGAACCTAACTTTCGAGTTCTTGTCCACCAAACGGATGACGTACCAGCAACGTTTACCCAAAACGCGTTGCAACCTTCGGCCAGGTTCCCTATGATAAGGACCAGTTGCTGACGATAGATCCAGTAACCCCAGCAGATTGGAGTAACTTTGAAACTGAGAACGTTAGTACAAGGGTGGCCATCGTAGCCCTTAGTCTTGGACTTGCTAGCGTAGGAACTGGGATGGGGTTGACGGCCAACCGTACTCCCAGCCAAACCGCCAGCGTGTCTACCTTCCATCCTCCTTACTACAGTTATCCACGTCGCCGAAAGACCCGCCCTTCAGGACGGAGAGGATGTCACCTCCTGTATCCGCGTGGTTTCCGGCTCTTGGATACGGACTCGGATTGTTGAGCCTGAGTCGCGTCGGGATGGCGAGCAGTATGTAGATTGCAATCTACATGCTGGCTTATGATGTCACTTTGGATCCAGATTGCACATTCACGAGACGCATCGATCACGCTTTTCCATGTGTGCCATTTGGACGCGAGGTTCTTATATTGTGGCAGCTCAGTTACGTCAAGATCGAACGGAGCGGGCTGTGCTAGCTGCACTTCGAGCTGCTGTAGTGCTGACTGGCCATTGGATTGTGGGTACAGTTCGTCAAAGCATCGGAGAGCTTGAATCGTTCGACTTCGCCCCAAGTGATCCACCAAGGCTGCCGTATCAAGATAATCACGGGTAGCGTTTCTCTTGAGAACCAACACAGCTTTGATCCGCAAAATCTCGGCTTCAGTTGGAACGGTTATGCGGTGTGTACCAATGAGGACGGTGGTCGTTTCTAATGGTTCTTGCCTAATTAGTTGACGTATCCCCGTTTCGATGCCGTCAAGACTTCCTAGAATTTGCACAGGTCGTGTGACACGCGCAGTAGTCCATCCTGCCACAGATTCGAGTTGAGCGAGAATCTCATCGAAGTTTTGCTTTAGATCGGTTAAAACGTGGTCATCGTCCGTCGATAGTCGGTGATGAGCATAGATGCTCGCTGCCGTTCCACCTACTAATACCGCTTGAGGGAGGATCGTTTGTAGGCGAGCGGCAGAGGATAATACTTCGTCCCATTGGGAGTCCCTGCTACTTGAGTCGGCTGACATAATGTTTCCAAAATGCGAATCGTTGATTAAGTGGGTTGACCCTAGTCCTATTGTTGGCGATATATTGTGTTCTAGCGCGGATAACCAGATCGTTTTCTACGGCCCTTCCAAGTTCAGCCCAGGCCGAACGGGCTCCACGCTCGATTATGTCATCTATAGCAGCTAGCGTGAGATCGTTGTGTTCCAAATGTCGATGTTCCATGTGAAATCCTCCTCACCTGCATTTTTACCACCATGCTTTAGCGATCTCCGCGTTGTAAAGGAATCGTGCCTTCTCAAACCTTCTGGACTATGATTTTAGTCTGAATACCGCGAGCCCCACCCCGGCTCCGATTGCCAATCCTGTCGCTGTGTGTGCTTTGCCCATCATGCAATATATATATGCACGTGAAAGGGTCTGTGGACTTAAAGCACTATCCGCATTGAGGGGACAAGTGAGCGTTAGCAATTTGCGTCCTCGTTCGGTGACATCCTCCCCGCCCTTACAGACGGGGTTTGTCGGCGCTCTTGATCGAGGTGCATACATGCCGACATGCCGACACGATGGACCGTACGTTGTCCATCTAGACATGGAACCGCGTATTCTTGCGTGGCTGGCGCTGTGAGGCTAGAAGTCCGATTTGAGACTGAATAGCACAGTCCAGTGCATCATAACGTGTTCCGAGCTCATCAACAGTGGCCGCGACGGATTCAGGAAGTCGCGCTAGCAAGGCTTGCACGATATCCTCAGCCTTATCCTGACCAATACCCCACCGAGGCCGTCGTCATCTGCTCCGTCCTTGATGCGATCAGCGGTGATCGCTAAGGACCAGGTGGCTCGGGGTTCACGTCCAAGAGATGTCAAAACCAGGAGGCGCTCGTCAAAGATACGCACTCCGCTCGCGGGAGTGTTCACAACCACGTACGGTGCGTCGAGTGATTCGACTGCCTTGCCGAGCATCGCCAAGCCAGCATCGGGTGTAGGGACCGTCATCGGCTTCGATAAATACGCACTGACGGTGCACATCTATCGGTTGGAAACAACCAGGGGCGGACCGTTCCCGAACACTCATATGAATATGGATCGGGCTGTGAGGCTGACAAGGCACCACCCCAACAGCACCAGACCCAAACCCAGAGGGTCGAATGCGTGTCTCCCCACAACGCTCCTGCTAAGAACCTAACTTTCGAGTTCTTGTCAGCCATGTGGATGACATACCAGCAACATTTACCCAAAATGCGTCGCTACCTTTGGCCAGGTTCGCTATAGTAAGAACCAGTTGTGGACGATAGGTACCGCAATTCGGACACAGGAGAGGGAGCGATGAAACTGGGAACATTGGTCCGGGGGGGGTTCTAGCCCTCGTTAGCTTGGGGATGATAGGACTGATGGATGCGTCGACTTCTCAGCACACCTCCATTATTGGGAAGGGGACAGAGACTCTCACCTCCGCAGAGTCCTACGCTACTCCCGCAAGTTCTGACTCGCCATCCGGGGTTGTAGGCCCGGGGGGTGTTAATCCATACGGATTTGATAGGTGTAGCCACACAAGTCTGTTGACGATGCAGCAGCTCAAACCCAGCTATGGCTGGATTGGTATCTACATCGGAGGAAGTGACGCCAGTTGTCCAAATGCTTTCCCGACCGAGTCCTGGATCGATACGGTAATTTCTGAGGGGTGGTATGTTGAGCCCATTTGGGTGGGACCTCAGTCGACCTGTAATGACAAGGGAGCTGAGAAGATTTCTCTCGACTCCTACAACAACTACCAAACGGCCTACTCACAAGGCCAAAACTCAGCCCATCACGCGTACACGGCTCTACTTAACGACGGCTTCTCTGTTGCCGATGGTGGGGTCCCAATTGTTGATGATATTGAGAGCCTCACGTCTAACTCCCTAGCTTGCGATGCAGCCGAGGAGGCCTTCGTCCGGGGTTGGGATGCTACCTTACCACGTCAATTGCCAGCAGTGTATGGCTCGAGTGATAGCTCGTGCCTCAAGAACTTGACCGGTGCCCCGGCCCCGGCATTC
>DAHXNM010000085.1 GCA_027365375.1 Ferrimicrobium sp.
CCACCTTCAGAGGAGAGCAGGCATAAATACTGCTTCACTCCTCGGTCGAGGGTGAAGCTAACATAGTACTCCGTCGCGATGTCTGACGCATGCTCCACCCACACCTTATGAACGGTATGGCCTTTGATATCCATGCCCAGGATCGCGGTGGCTACCTCTCGAGCCTCGGCTTCGTCGCGCACCAGCTTGACACCACCAGCCTTACCTCGACCTCCAACCTGGACCTGCGCCTTGACGACGGCTGGAAAACCGACCTTGCGTGCCGCCTCTACCGCTGCCTCTGGGTCACGAACCAATACACCTGTCGAAGTCGGCACGCCGTAGCGCGCAAAAAAATCCTTACCCTGATACTCGAATAGATCCACTAGACCTCGCTTTTCTTACTCATATCAACCCAACCTTCATCCACTGCTCGACTGTATACGCCCTCAACATCTCACGGCAACACCTGGCCCGTCTCACCGCCATGCCTTCATCCTTGGTTCGGAGTAAGTCCTCAGCCCGACATCTCCCGAGCATCGAGTGTCATCTCGAGCCACTCACAGATAGCCGTGAGCGATGAGCCAGGGGTAAAAACCTGTGCTACACCCATCTCTTGCAAAAGTGGAATGTCACCATCTGGAATGATTCCTCCAACTACAAGCAACGCATTTCCCCGCTGGCGTTCCTCAAGACCCGCAATCAACTTAGGAACAAGTGTTAGATGGGCGCCCGAGAGCAACGACACGCCAACGGCGTCAGCGTCCTCTTGAACAACTGTCTCGACGATCTGTTCAACTGTCTGATGCAGTCCGGTATAGATCACCTCGAAACCAGCGTCACGCAATGCACGCGCCACCACCTTCGCACCGCGATCATGGCCATCCAAACCTGGCTTAGCAACAACTACTCGATAGGGTCTCTCCACTAGGCGAATCTTACCTTAGTTCAGCGCGCTGCGCTAACCCGGCAGCTCAGACGACCACTCCACAAACTCAAGGGATCACAACGTAGCCAGAGATACCATGCGCGAGAGGGTCAGATCTCCGCTCATCGCCTGTCCGACTACGTCAAACATGGTTCAGGCAAGGAGGCGAGAATCTCCTTCGGGCACAAATCCACATCGATCCAAGTATCCAAGTCGCTCCTCAAGAGCCTGCAGCCAAGCGGATTTGTCACGCTCGAACTTGGTTCGATCACCCTCCTCAAAATCATGCTCCATCTCGCTGAAGGCTAGATCCTCAGCATCTAGAAGACGGCGATAATGAACTAGTAGGTTATCATCGATGCAGTGCTCGATCACGACTCCCCCTTAGAGATTCGGATAAGGCTACGATAGCATAGCTCGCTGAGCTGTCGAGGTGAAAACGGCACAATCCTTAATGCCGGCTCCAGTGACCGAGCTGTCAACAGCACGCATCGCTGTCACCACAGACTGAACGTGGGCCTTATGATCGCGTAGGTACCTCCCCCACGCAATCGCTAGATCTGACCAACGGGCAGCTACCGTGTTCGCTGCCGGAACCGACTTTGTCTCAGACGCGAGCACGCTAAAGGCGGAGGCGCTCTGGCTAAGCTTGGTGTTCAGCAGCCCTCCCGTATTTCTCTCAAGTTCGGAGACGCTAACCCCATCGAAGACACTGGCACAGACACCGCTTGCCGCCCGACGGTAGCTAGCGAGGCTCTGGATTTTCGGACTCGAAGCGCCAAGAACACCAAAGATTACGAGCTGAGCAACGATACCACCGATTAGCAGAGCAACGACAAGGAGACTGACTAGTCTGACGAGCCGTCGCCTCCGATGCACCGGTTGCCGGAAAGAGGTCTCCGGCACTGGCAGCTCTGCTACGAAGTTCGCAAAACTGGGCCGCTGACGTAACGAATCAGTCCAGATATGGCCGTCAAAGTAGCGAAGTCGTCCCTCTCCGTCTGGATACCACCCTGGTCTCATCGGTGGACGAATTTGCCTTCGGCTCCCCAACTCCACAGCTACACCCTATTGGGCTCCTGGATCCATAGCAGCCTGCCTCAGAGCTCTCGCATTCTCTCGCAAAAGAGATGCTCCCTTGAGAATACGAATATCGCCACGACGCAACAACTCCCCGATGGACAGTGAGCTTCCCGTTGGTGCGGCAATCTCTACCGTTCGTGTCGAATCAAAAAAAGTAGGAGCATCCGCAGGTAACTCGACAACTGTGCCATCTGCACAAAGTTTCAGACTCCTCGCAACGCCGCCTTCGGGAGAGCGGAGCACCAGCAGGAGTGAGCCATCATTAGAACTGCCACCTGATTCCGAAGACAGCACCGAAAAGTTAGGACCGATCATAGAGAATCGCCCTCTTTACCTCTTCGATAGCTTCAGTCACCTTGATTCCACGAGGACAGGCTTCAGTGCAGTTGAATGAGGTTCTACAGCGCCAAACGCCACTCTTCTGGTTCAAGATATCAAGCCGCTCGTTCGCAGCCTGATCTCGTGAGTCAAAGATGAACCGATGCGCATTCACGATGGCAGCCGGGCCTATGTAACTTCCATTAGCCCAATACACCGGACACGACGTGGAGCAGGCTCCACAGAGGATGCACTTCGTGGTGTCGTCGAAGCGAGCACGGTCTTCAGGCGACTGATAGCGCTCCTTGTATCCTGGGTCATCATCAGCGATCAGGTACGGCAGCACGCTACGATATTGAGCGAAAAATGGCTCCATGTCTACTACAAGATCCTTTATCACCGGAAGGCCACGCACCGGTTCTATGACCAGATCGGTGCCCACCGACGAGATCAGATTCACGCACCCCAGCCGATTTTCGCCATTGATCATCATCGCGTCCGAGCCACACACGCCGTGCGCACAGCTACGCCGAAAGCTCAACGTCCCATCGATCGTTCCCTTCACTGCGATGAGTGCATTGAGCACCGTATCAGAGGACTTGAGCTTCAAGTCGTACTCACGCCAATGTGGACGAACGTCGACCTCAGGATTGAAACGCTTGATAGTGAGATGAACGTCGACCTCTTTGATAAGTGAGGTCTCCTCGGCTGTTTGTACGGTAGTCGTCATTTAGTACTTTCTCTCCATAGGCTCATAGCGACCCTGCACCACTGGTTTATAGTCGAGGGCTATCGCGCCCGACTCATCCCGATAGGCGAGAGTATGCTTCATCCAATTGACATCGTCTCTGGTTGGGAAGTCATCTCGCCAGTGTGCTCCACGACTCTCCTTTCGAGCGTCCGCACCTAGAACCAGAACCTCTGCGATATCGAGAAGACTCCCTAGCTCCAATGCCTCGGTCAAATCATAGTTAAATACCGAACCCTTGTCATCGATCGTGACCTTCTCGTAGCGATCTCTGAGTTCATGGATGACACGAAGGGCGTCCTGGAGCGACTCTCCTGTGCGCACCACCGATGCGTCACGCATCATCGCTACTTGGAGTTCGCTTCGAATTGCACCAACCTTCTCACTGCCGGAGGAGTGCATCATCGCGTCGATACGCTCTCTCGTAGGATCCACAACTGAGCGAGGCAGATCAGGATGGTCAACCTCCTTGACATACTCAGCCATCGCTCGTCCTCCCCGGCGCCCGAACACATTGATATCGAGCAGCGAGTTGGTTCCAAGCCGATTAGCTCCGTGAACCGACACACAGGCACACTCTCCGGCTGCGTAGAGCCCAGGCAGCACTGTGTTGTTGGCATCGATCACAACCTCGCCGTGGACGTTCGTAGGGATGCCACCCATGGCGTAATGTGCCGTCGGTTGGATTGGGATCGGATCAGTCTTCGGCTCCAAGCCAAGGTAGGTCCTCACAAACC
Source organism: Ferrimicrobium sp. (assembly GCA_027365375.1). Taxonomy (GTDB): domain Bacteria; phylum Actinomycetota; class Acidimicrobiia; order Acidimicrobiales; family Acidimicrobiaceae; genus Ferrimicrobium. The sequence continues at coordinate 3,794 of DAHXNM010000085.1, forward strand.
CACTGATGTCAGGCAGTTTGGCATCGATCTGCTCAGGTGGAAGGTGTGTGAGATCGAGGTACACGTAATCTTTATCCGGACCTGCCCCACGCCCCTCCTTGATCTCCGCGTGAATCGCTCTTGCCACCATGTCGCGAGGAGCCAAATCCTTCACTGTCGGCGCTACACGCTCCATAAAGCGTTCGCCCAATCCATTACGCAAGATGCCACCCTCACCGCGCGCACCCTCGGTCAAAAGAATACCGATGCCGTAGATACCAGTCGGATGGAACTGGTAGAACTCCATATCCTCTAGCGGAATACCGCGGTGAAAGAGGACACCAGGTCCATCCCCAGTGAGCGTGTGGGCGTTGGAGGTGATCTGGAATATTCGACCATAACCACCGGTCGCGAACAACACGCCTTTGGATGTGAAGACATGCAGATCGCCAGTTGCGAGCTCGTAGGCGACGACACCGGCCGCTCTCCGCGATGCACCTTCGCCGTCAAAGAGAACATCGAACACCTGAAACTCATTGAAGAAGTTAACATCAGCAGCAACGCACTGCTGGTAGAGGGTCTGAAGGATCATGTGGCCGGTGCGGTCGGCCGCATAGCAAGCCCTACGCACTGGCGCCTCACCATGGTTGCGGGTATGTCCACCAAAGCGACGTTGGTCGATCTTGCCCTCTGGTGTGCGCGAGAAAGGAAGTCCAAAATGCTCCAGGTCTATAACCGCATCGATTGCCTCCCGACACATAATATCGATGGCGTCCTGGTCACCGAGGTAATCAGAGCCCTTGACGGTGTCGAAGGCGTGCCACTCCCAGTAATCCTCCTCGACATTCGAGAGCGCGGCACACATTCCACCCTGAGCCGCCCCCGTGTGGGAGCGCGTCGGATATAGCTTGGTGATCACCGCGGTACGTACGTTCCCTGCCGTCTCTAGCGCGGCCCGTAAGCCGGCGCCACCGGCGCCTACAATGACTGCGTCATAACTGTGGTAGTGAATGTTCACACCCAACAGTTTTGCATGAAATTAGCAAGTTCATGAAATTTAAGCCAATTTCCCTCTAGCATTTTATTTATGGACTTCCCAACGAACCTCGGTACCCTGGTCGACGCTGGCTATAAGCCCCGAACCATACGAGAGGAGATCCGAGCCAACGTCTTTGCCAGACTTAGAGCGCATCAACCTGTAATCGACGGTTTGGTTGGCTACGAAGATTCCGTTCTGCCGGAACTTGAACGCGCACTTGTCATCGGGCACGATATCATTTTCCTTGGAGAGCGTGGTCAGGGCAAGACTCGAATGATCAGGGCTCTAATTGGGTTGCTGGATGAATGGGTTCCAATAGTCGAAGGGTCTCCGCTCAACGAAGATCCGCTCAACCCGATTCTTGCGCACACCATAGATCGCCTCAATTCAGAGGGACCCAAGACTCCGATAACCTGGATTAGCAGAGCCGCCCGTTTTAGTGAGAAGCTTGCGACACCAGATACCACCATCGCCGATCTCATCGGCGAGGTCGACCCGATCAAAGTCGCCGAGGGGCGCTACCTGGGCGACACCGATACCATCCACTACGGACTGGTACCTCGCACAAACAGAGGAATCTTTGCGATCAACGAGCTCCCGGACCTGCCTGAACGCATCCAGGTCGGCTTGTTGAACGCCCTCGAGGAGCGTGACATACAGATTCGTGGCTACAAGATCGCGCTTCCCCTAGATATCCTCTTCGTCGCCTCCGCAAACCCAGAAGACTACACCAGCCGTGGACGGTTGATCACGCCGCTCAAGGATCGTTTTGGGACCCAAATTACCACCCATTACCCAACGACCGTTGAGGATGAGATCGAAATCATGACCGCCGAAGGCAAACTTCCGCTCGATCTTGCGGTGGTATCGCCAGAGCCAATTTCGCTGATTATCGCGACGATGGCGCAGCTGGCCCGGCATCACTCGAGCATCTCTCAGCACTCAGGCGTCTCAGTTCGTGCATCGATCGCCGCCTACGAATCGGTTGCTGCGGCAGCGATCGTCAGATCAGTTCGCAACGACGAATTACCTGCGGTGGTTCGAGTCACCGACCTCGAGGCCGCACTTCCGGCGTTCGTTGGCAAGATCGAAGTTGAGTCACTCGATCCTCGTGAAGGCTTCAAGGTTGGCTCTGCTCTCTTGAGGCAAGCTATAAGCGCAGTGTTCAGCCAATTCTACGGTGATCAGGATGCGACAGCCCTCGTCGACGAGGTAAGTCAGGCACCTCTTGATCTCAGTGCAGATCAGCCGGATGCCGACTACCAATCACTCCTTGCTAGCTACCCTGAACTTCTAGCCTTTGTGGGGACCAGGCATACCGAGGAGGAGATCCCGTGCTTCGTCGATCTTGCCTTGGAAGGGCTCGTCGCAACCCGAAGGCTGTCGCGCCATACCTTTGCAGATCGGGTCACGTTCGGACCGGGCCGTGGCTAGACGATTCCGCTACCACGATTACGACCCCTCGCTTGAGGGGGCCGACGAGTCAGAGTCGATTCTCGACGCTCTCGCCGATTCGCTCTCGTACCACGGCAACGTCTCGGAGGCACTAAGAGAGCTCCTGTCTCGCGGGCTGGGAGACACTCCTGGGCTGGCGGAACTGCTGGAGCGGCTGCGACGTCGTCGTGACGAACTTCTTGCACACTACGACCCCAACGGGCTCGTCACTCAACTCAACCAAGAACTCGATGCGGTGATCAACCAGGAACGCGAGACCCGCTCGAAGGCGCTAGAGGCGACCGGCGAAGAGGAGCATCTCCTCGCTGGCCTTGAGCTTGACGCGTTGCCGGCGGGGCTTGGTGAACGTATTCGCGAACTCAGTCAATACCAGTTCCTAGACCAGGGGGCGAAAGAGCGCTTCGATGATCTAGTGGAGTCACTTAGGTCTTCCATGCTGCGAGACCAAGTGAATAGACTCCGGTCCTCACTCGCCTCTGCCGATCCTGAGGCGACTGCTCAAATGATGAATGAACTCTCCGAGCTCATCGAACGTTTTAACTCAGGCGACGACGTCGAGGCTGACTTTAACCAGTTCAAACAGCGTTACCCGGGCATCGCTGGCGAGGACGAGGATTTTGAGGACTTCATGGCTCGAATGGCGGAGTCGGCAAGGTTAACCCAATCTTTGCTTAGCTCAATGGATGAGGCGACTCGCGCCGAGCTGATGGATCTCATGTCTTCAATTGCCGAATCTCCAGAGCTTGGGCAGGCGATGTCTCGACTGGGGAACGCTCTTGCGTCATCGGCCTCCTTCGACTCCACGGGTTTCGGCTTCCATGGAGACACCCCTCTGGGTCTCGGAGAGCTTGAGGGGGTAATGGAGACGCTTGGGCAGCTCGATGAGCTCGAGGCTGCACTCAAACAATCTTCAAGCCCAGAACGACTCTCTGAGCTCGATAATGCGCAGCTTGAGGAGCTCCTGGGTGAGGACGCATCTGCTGCGATTAACCGTCTCAAGCAACTGACTGACAAGCTCAGCGAGGCTGGTTTGATCAACCGTGATGGTGGCAAGCTTGAACTCACTGGAGACGCCATCAACAAGCTTGGCGACATAGTCTTACGTCGGCTCTTCCCCGCTGGGCAGGCTCGCCTACTTGGCAACCATGAATCACGAAATCTAGGCAACTTGGGAACTGACGTGAGTGGGGAGACAAAGGCGTACGAATTTGGTGACCCATTCAGACTCGCTCTGCGCGAGACGCTAAACAACGCTCTTGCCAGGCAAGGAGGCGGGACCCCGTTACGCCTTGTGCCCGACGATTTTGCCGTCGAACTCACCGAGGATCGCACACGAGCGGCAACCATGCTCGCTCTCGACCTCTCGCTATCGATGCCGCTCAACGATACCTTCCTGCCCGCCAAACAGGTAGCGCTTGCGCTCTCTAGCCTGATTCACTCCCGATATCCGCGCGACTATCTTGGTTATGTCGTCTTTTCGGAGGTGGCTCGCGAGGTCGATCTTGCAACGCTGCCGAGCGCTCAGTGGGACTACGTGTATGGGACTAATATCGAACACGCGTTGCTGCTGTGTCGGACCAGGCTGCGGCATCAGCCTGGTTATCGCCAAATTTTGCTCGTCACCGATGGTGAGCCCACCGCCCATATCGATCCTGAGTCACATGAAGTCTTCTTTTCGTACCCACCCTCGCAAGAGACGATCCGAAGAACGCTCGCCGAGGTCATGCGCTGCACGCAGGAGAAGATCACCATCAATTTATTCGTTCTAAACCCTGACTCTGGTCTTCGAGGCTTTGTCAACGATGTGCTAGCGATCACCATGGGGAGGCTTTTTACTCATCGGGAAGCGCCCTTGGCTCCACGTTGGTTCAAGAGTACGTCCACGATCGGATCAATCGAACCCGTCAATGAGACCCCAGTGACTACTCGCTGGTTTTAGCTCCCTCGCTATTTTGTCCTTCTTGAAGAGCACGAATGGCCAGACATCTGCGGACATGATAGCCTTACACGCAAATGCACACACCCGTGACCGCGCCTCCGTCGGGCAAGCAGTACCACATCAGCTTCGCGAACTACCATGCGGTGATTGTCGAGCTAGGGGCAGGCATACGCGTACTTGAGCGCGACGATCGATCCGTCTTGGAGTCCTACGACGAAGCTGCGATCTGTGATGGCGCTCACGGAGCCAACCTTGTACCATGGCCAAACCGCGTTTTCGGAGGAGGCTATCGATTCATGGATCACGACTATCGCCTCCCACTTACCGAGCCCGATGCTGGGAATGCGATTCATGGACTCGTACGCTGGCTACCCTTTTGGGCTACCCATCTCACTCAAAATTCAGTGACCCTTGAGGCTGTGCTTCACCCAACCCCGTGGTATCCATTTCTCCTCAGAGTGCGCTTTAGCTATGAGCTCTCTGCCAATGGACTTGTCATCACGACTGAGCTGCTAAATCAGGGTGCCCAAGCCTGTCCAGTGGCCGTTGGGCATCATCCATACCTCTCTCCTGGCAACGATCAAAACATCGACACCGCGCTGTTTTCAGCCTCAGCAAACCAGACTCAATCTGCTTTGGGGGAGTCCGAGGCGGCAGACAGCCACCTTGAGCTGCCACAGCTGGTTGGAGACCGAGTGCTAGATACCACCTTCACCATTCCTACAGGGGCGCCCAGTGGACGAGGATGGGCACGGCTCACAGGCTCCGATCACAGGACGGTCGAACTCTGGACGGACCCAAGCTACCGCTACCTTCAAATCTTTACCGGTGACACCCTGCCCAATGAGCGTCGCCGCAAGGCCATGGCAGTCGAGCCGATGACGGCTCCACCCAACGCTCTACAGAGCGGTCAAGATCTATTAGTACTGCAACCACGAGAGACACTCGAGACACAATGGGGAGTTGGATTACGATGACAACCAGACAAGCAAGCTCAAAACGACCAGACGCCGACCAAGTGGATATCTTTGTGATCTTTGGGATCAGCGGTGATCTGGCGAAGAAGATGACCTTCCCATCGCTCTACAGACTCGAAGAGAATCATAAGCTAACCTGCCCTATCATTGCCGTAGCCATGGACGACTGGACCACCGACACTTTGATCGAGCACATGCAGCTCTCGCTGTCTAACACCATAGACAAACCCGACAAGAAGGTCGTTGACCGTCTCGCACGAAGGATGCACTACGTGCGTGGCGACTTCACCGCCGACAGCACCTATAAAGACCTAGCCACAGCCATGGGTACAGCAAAACGCAGGCTCTACTACCTAGAGATCCCGCCAGTACTCTTCGCGCCTGTCGTTGAAGCTGTGGCCAAGAACGGGCTCGCCGATGACTCGTTTTTCCTGATTGAGAAGCCGTTCGGCCACGATCTCGCATCGGCCAAGGAACTCAATGACCGACTCCATGCGGTGGTTGACGAGCAACAGATCTTGCGTATAGACCACTTTCTTGGCAAACAACCAGTGCTGGATCTTTTCTACCTCCGATTCGCCAACTCTCTCCTGGAGCCTCTCTGGAATCGAGACCACGTCGCAGCTATTCATGTCAACATGACCGAAGATTTTGGAGTCGAGGATCGCGGATCGTTCTACGATCCGGTGGGCGCGTTGCGCGATGTGGTACAAAATCATCTACTACAGGTGCTTGCATTGGTCCTAATGGAGGCGCCGAGTCAGGCAGGCGACAACGCCCTCTGGGACAAGAAAGCAGACGTCTTCCGTGCCATGGCGACGGTCGACCCATCGCAAGTCATCCGTGGTCAGTACGAAGGGTACCAAGGTATAACTGGGGTGAAGCCAGGATCGATGACCGAGACCTATATCGCCCTTCGCCTCGCAGTCGACAATTGGCGATGGGAAGGGGTTCCAATCTTTCTGCGTGCTGGGAAGGCACTAGCAACCACGGCTACCGAGGTCAGGCTTATTTTTCGCCACCCCCCTAAGCTCAGCTCACTTGAGCTACCCCGTCACCTGTCACCCAACCAAATCATCCTACGGATCGACCCTGAACCAGGCTTACGAATGACTTTGTTCTCCAAAGGCGCCGACAGTTCGGGCTCTGATGAGGTTCATCTTGACCTCCCGTTTGCACAGGAGTTAGGACGTCTGCCCGAACCGTATCAACTTCTAATCAGCCACGCGCTTGAAGGCAACCATTCACTCTTT
>DAHXNM010000101.1 GCA_027365375.1 Ferrimicrobium sp.
GGTCGACTCCAATCGAGTCCGCATCGCCTTCGAGGCGGATGCGTAGATCGTCTTTTCAACGAGTCCCAACAGTATGCCCTCAAGAGCGCGATCCAACTCCTCATCTTCGATGACCTCATCGTCATCTCTATCAAGCAGCCAGTGCATCTTCATCCTCATCAGCCAGGTCCCGGCCACGACTTCGAGGCTCACCTCATCGATATCATCGATGCTAAAGAGTTGAGAAAACAGAGAACCAAGACGTAGATCCGCTAAGTCAAGCATCTGACTACGCACAAGTTCGAGGCTCTCCGTCAACCGGTTCATAGCGAGGTCCGTAGCATCTGCACGTGCGCTCCAATTCCTTCGATCGCAAACTCGGCTCCAACGGCGACAAAACCATGACGCTCATACAGGCTACGTGCCCCGACACGAGCAAGACACCAGATCGGTTCGGGCTCCCCCACTCCGGGCTCCGTCGATGAGATCTCATCTGGACGAGCATCTGCAACCTCTAACAACCGCTCCAGGATCGCAGCTCCAATCCCTTGACTCCTGAACTCTGCCTCGACCGCCATGCCACGAAGTCGCAGCGCAGGGCGATCCCCGATCGCCTCCGGTATGAGGCTACCGACACCAACTACCTGGCCGCCGAGCCTCGCAACAACATGCACTGCGCAGCTGTGCTCATCTCCTGGAAAGTGTGCCGTTGCCGGATCCATGCCCGCTCGAAGGATGCGGGCGCGCACGTCTATCACCTCGTCAGTGATCTCACCAACTTCGATCGCGAGTTCGTCGTCTCTACTCATGGTACAAATTCATGGTCTCAATTCATGGTTCAAAATTATGGTCTAAGTGCCCTGGCGAGCAGCACGATCGGGTGAACCACCTCGACACTATCACCAAGAAGCGTCTGCAGCTGTATGGCACAGCCGGGGTTCCCAGATAGGAGTAGATCACCCCCAGCAGCTATAATCGCATCGCGCTTTGCCTCTCCCACCTGACGCGCTAGTTCAGGCTGTGCCAATGAGTAGAGGCCGCCTGCGCCACAGCAGTTAGGTCCCCCAACACTGCGTAGCTCGATATCTGGAATCCGACGAATCACGGAGAATGGCGCCGATCCAACAGCTTGTGCAAACTTCAAGTGACATGGGTCGTGATAGAGCACTTGACGTGGCATCGATTTGTAGTCGGCGATGCTCTCCATCCGATCAAGATACTCCAAGACATCGGCGACTTGAGAGGAGAACCTCTCCACCTCTTGGTCGTGCCCAAGGAGTTCCACATAGTCCTTCATCATCGCGCCACAGCCAGCTGAGTTGGTTATGACCGCATCGACGCCGGTCACGTCAAGGGCCTCGATCACGGCAAGTGCCGAGCGCTGCGCGCCAGCTCGTTGGCCAGCATGAGAGGCTAGAGCACCACAGCAACCCTGATCCTTAGGGACGATAACCGAGACGCCCTCAGCGTTCAAGACCTTGACGGTCGCATCATTGACATCCTTGAAGAGCACTGACGCGATGCACCCAGTGAGCAAGACCACTCGAGCTCGCTCGTTGGGTACCAACGACGTAAAGACCTGCGAGGATGCTTGCGGTCTAATCGTCGCCGCCTGTCGTAGGAGTGCCCGAGCTCTTGGTAGACGAGAGGGAGACCGGGATAGAGCAGAAGAGCGGTTTAATGCACGAGCTACGCCCTGGGTGGGCGCGACGAATCTGGAAAACCGATGCGCGTGTGCAAAGCCGGTCGTCACTACCGATCTAGCAACAAGCTCCCGCCTTGGGCGACCGACATTCACAACACGACGCGCTACATCGATCAGCTCATCGTAGCGCACTCCCGAAGGGCAGGCCGGAACACAGGCTTCACATCCGATGCACCTATCAATATGGACCCGTAGAACGTCCGAGACCCTCCCAGAACGTGCCGCCTCGGCAAGCAGCCATATTCTTCCCCGTGGTGAGTCGTTCTCCATGCCGGTGACGGCATAGGTAGGGCATGCAGCCAGGCAAAACCCACAGTGAACACAGGATGAGCTGAGCTGAGTGATCGCCGCAAAATCGCGGGATTGATCGTTGCTAACCGTCTTCAATTAGGAGAACCTCCCGTTTGGGTCGAGTGCTATAGATATTCGCTCCACCAACCCAGATCCAGGCGTCGCCGCCGTTGACAGATGCGTGCTATCGCCGACATGGCCCAACGGTCCAGTTGTACTAGTTAGATGAGGATCGACATCTATTGGGAACGTATACGAACACCGATGGTGCCTAGCGCGCAACTCGACCCGGATATCGATATCACTACCGTCGGCGACAGCGAAGACGTTTGTTAGATCACCAAGACGTTTTGCCGCGTCTGGACCATCTACCGACACGTCGACCACCCCGGCCCCTACATAGGCGACATATGCAACCAGCGAAGATTCAAGTGAGCTTACGACCCTAGGCAACAGCTTCAACATCCGAGCGCTGCGGGTGGAGAACGCAAACACAAGACCCCCGTCGACCGGGAGCTGAAGATCGTCTAGATGGCGCCAGTGCTCTTGCGATCCACGGTCATCGAGAATCGCGACGCCAGAGATCGCGACGCCCGCTCTCAGCCGCTCCGCCCTCCGGTCGATCGCCGCCTCTCCGCCTTCGATTAGACAGGACAAAGAGCCCTCTGCAAAACTGAGCGCACTGACCTCGACCTTCGCCCGGGTGAGCACGGTGGCTACCTCTCGAATCTCGGCGACATCGATCGGAATCAGAAGCGTCCGTTGGCTCTCCGGCAATGGACGAGTGCGAAAAATCACCTCAACTATAACACCAAAGCGCCCACGAGCACCAGTCAACAACTTTGCAAGGTCATAGCCGGCCACGTTCTTGATCACAGTGCCACCGCTGTGTGCAACCGTCCCATCGGCCAGCACCACCGTCATCCCAATGATCTGATCACGAACACCTCCATAACGATGGAGAAGTCCTCCGCGTGCACCCGTCGCTACCACGCCACCCACCGTGCCTGAACCAGGTGGATCCACCGCAACCCTCTGACCCGCAAGAGCCAGCTGATCCTGAAGCTGCCTCCAGGACATACCCGAACCGACCGATACCGAGAAGTCATCTACCCGATGCTCGATATCGACAAGACCGAGAGTGCTCACCACGGCAAGGTCTTCGCCGGCCACCAAGCTATTAGTGGCCATACCGCGAACCAGCACACGGCGATCTCTATCTAGTCGGCCAAGCCAATCAGCAAGCTCTCCAACCGTAGCTGGGGTCACCACATCGGCTACCACCTCTCACCCAGCCCAGCCTGCTCTAGCGGATGTGGTTGGTAGCGTCCAGGACGCTCGCCGCAGAGCCTAGGGGTAGGCAACAACTTCCCCCTGTTGCACAATCCCTTCGGATCAAACGCACTTCGCAGCCGTGAAAAGGTGTCTAAATCACTATCCGAGAACATCTCGGGCATGTGACAGACCTTGTCGACGCCGATACCATGTTCACCAGTCAACGATCCACCCTCGTCAAGGCAGAGGGTGAGGATCTTCGCAGCAA
>DAHXNM010000135.1 GCA_027365375.1 Ferrimicrobium sp.
ATGTCGATGATCCCATCACAGATGAGCTTGAGTGCTCTGATGACGACTTCGCTCGATCAGTATCAGACTCAGTTGAGTGCCATGGAGCAGACGTTGACGACCGGGAATAATATCTCCTCGCCGTCTGACAACCCTACCGGCGTGGCGAGCCTGATCAACGTCAACGCAACCCTCTCTGCCTATAACCAGTACCAGAGCAACATTACAGAGGGACAGACGGTCGCCTCGCTAGCAAACGCCTCAATGACCCAAGCCGTTAGCATCGTCCAACAGATCTCAAGTGTGCTCGTGCAGGCGGGCGGACCGGGCGTGACGGCATCGAACGCCAAGGGCCTAGCGAGTCAGATATCGGGACTCGAGCAGTCGCTCTTTGGGGTCGCGAATACAACCTACCTAGGTCAGGCGATCTTTGCTGGCACCACAGGTGGGACGAGTGCGTACTCCATGTCGTCTGGAACGGTTAGCTATACGGGAAACACAACCCCGCCTAGCGTAGCTGCGGCCCCCGGCGTGCAACTCAATACCAGTGTTACCGATCCGTTTGGTGCGAACTCTTCGTCCGGCGGAATCTTTGCAGCCATCAAGACTGCCGTCAATGACCTGAACAGCAGCAACCCCACCGCAAATATTTCAAACGATCTTGGTGCAGTCCAGAGTCAGCTAAAGCAGTTGGAGAATCAGGCTGCACAAGCTGGCGTCAACTATGACCAGTTCCAGGTGATGAGCCAGCAGGTTTCTGGTGCGGTGACCCAGGCCACCAATGAGATTGGCGCGATCCAAAACATCAACACCGCGAAGCTGACTACGCAGTATCAGCAGGAGCTCAATAATTACCAGGTGGCGCTCTATGCGACATCGCAGTTGAATCAACCCACGCTGGCTCATTATCTCTAGTGTTCCACGCCGTCTATCTAGCAAGTAGTTCGTCTAGTCGTCATTTTGTCATATAGGAGGATCGATGAGTCAAGTAACCGAGGAGTCAACCCAAACCGAGCGGGTGTTGAGCCTGCCACTGAGTTTCCCGATTGGGCTTCCAGGGTTTGAAGGACACCATAGCTTCATATTGGGGGCTCTTGGACCAGAGTACGGTCCTTATATCGGTCTTCGTTCGAGTCAGGAGGGTGGTCCGAGCTTCGTGATCGCGCAACCAAGTGAGTTGGGCATCGAGATGACGGTTGATATTGACGACTTTCGTCAGTCCCTCCTCGGGATCAAGGACGCTGACGAGGTCCTCGTCATGTTGGTCGCTACCCTCGATGCTGATGGTGGCCTACCGACGGTCAACACTCAGGCACCGCTGGTGATCAGCGTTACCAACTGGCGGTGTGCACAAATCCTACAGACGAACCAAGCATATAGCATGCACCAAGAGGTGGAGGTACCTCTGCTTGATGCATCCAGGGTGATCGCCGCCGAGGATGCCGTTGACGCTAGAAGTGACTAGTCGTCCTTGTTGTTAGGTGGCGTGAGCTTCTCAGCTGACTGAGCGGCATCACGGTTGGATGCCTGGAGGGCATCGAAGATCTCCTGGCGATGGACGTCGACATCCCGGGGTGCTTCGATGCCAACACGCACTTGATCGCGATGCACATCTAGGATCGTGATGACGATGTCGTTGCCGATCACGATACTCTGACTGGCCTTTCTGGTTAATACCAGCACCGCGCCTCCTTGCGCCCGAAGGCGTCTGCTCGAGTGCCCCTCCACTAGTAAGGTGCACTCCATTTCCGTCACTGCTGTGGCCATCTTATCATGATGCCGATCATTACTACCTGGTAGTTGCCAAAAATACTTAGCAAATGTTGAACCATTTGAGTGGTTGGAGGAGCTGTTTGGGTGGCATTACCCATCCCGATCTGGTTGCCTTTAACAAACGTTGACTTAAAGCCTCACCGTTAGCGCGCCGAAGCTAAAGCGAGTAGAAAGGAAGGCCTGATGTCTCGCGACGAGCTAGGCGAGGAGCTTCGCGAGTTCCTGATCGAATCCTTCGAGAATTTGGATCGCACTGAAAACGATCTTGTCGGACTCGACCTTGGAGCTGACAACCATGAGGTGCTCGCGGCTACCTTTCGAACATTTCACTCCATCAAGGGAGCCTGTGGCTTCTTCGATCTTGAACATCTATCGCGGCTCGCCCACGAAGGAGAGAGCCTGCTCGCGGTGCTTCGTGATTCCCCTCAACTCTTGGGTGACCCCGAGACCCAGCTCCTGCTAGACCTGATCGATGGGCTCCGTCGCTACCTCGCCCAAATCGAGTTGACCGGTGGCGAAGGTGATGAGGAGGAGAGCGACCTCTGTAAGGCGCTGCAGGCGGCAAGAGCCTACCTAGAGAGCGGTGGTCTCGCTCGCTCACCAACGGAGCCATCCTCGCGACCTTCCCAGGTGCAGCTCGCTCCGAACATCGTCGTCTTCACCCCGACGGTCGAGTCTGCTCCTACTTCTCCTGAGAACTCTGCTCCGCTTCCGTCGCATGTCAACCTTTTGGATCAGGCGATCAGGGTGGATGTTGAGCTCTTGGATCGACTGGTCAACCTGGTTGGTGAACTCGTGTTGGTCCGAAACCGAACTCTACAGATCGATGCTTCGCTCCAGGATGCCGATCTCTCCGCTGCTGTCCAGCAATTGAACCTGATCACGACCGAACTCCAAGAGCAGGTGATGCAGACGAGGATGCAGCCGATGGAGTCTCTTTTCGTCAAGCTCCCTCGGCTGGTGAGAGACCTGGCTCGGTCGCTGCACAAGCAGGTTCGGCTAGTCACGACCGGAGGAGATACCGAGCTTGACCGTGGTATCCTCGAGGCGATAAGAGATCCCTTGGTGCACCTGTTGCGTAACTCGGTAGATCATGGCATCGAGTCCTCTGAGGAGCGCACGCTGGCTGGCAAGGACGCTGTTGGGTACATCGGAATCTCGGCTCGGCATGAAGGTGGATCCGTGATCATTACCATCAGCGACGATGGTGCCGGGATCGACCCATCCGCCGTTGGCGAGCGCGCGCTTCGCCTTGGTCTGGTATCAACGGAGTCGCTATCTGATATGTCCGACCGCGAACGCAGCGAGCTGATATTTTTGCCCGGATTCTCGACCTCGGAGGAGGTCACCAACGTCTCGGGTCGAGGGGTCGGCATGGATGTTGTACGGACCAACGTAGAGCAGGTGAGCGGGACGATCGAGGTGAACTCTGTGCCTGGACAGGGTACCACCGTCGTGTTGAGGATCCCTTTGACGCTTGCGATCATACCCTCTCTGATGCTCCTGGTGGCAAATCAACGCTTCGCCTTGCCCCAGCTATCGGTGGTCGAGCTACTCCGGCTAGAACGTGAGTCAATGGCTGACGAGCTTGCCTTTGTTGGTGAGACCCTCTTCCTTCGGCGCAACGGTCAACTTTTGCCGGTGGTGGATCTCGCATCGCTCTTGGGCCTTAGGGAGGCGACACCCAACTACGCCCTCCAGCTGATCACCATCGTTGTTGTACAGCTGAGTGGTCGAGAGTTTGGATTGATTGTCGATCGTGTGGTGGACACCCAGGAGATTGTGGTGAAGCCTCTCGATGTGTTCATTGGAGCTATCGGGGTCTATGCTGGCGCTACCATCCTTGGTAATGGTGAGGTCGCGATGATTTTGGATGTGGCTGGGATCGCGAGTTGCGCGGCGCTTTCGCTAGAAGAGGTGGCCGTCGCCGAGCTTGCTGGTGTCGTAGACGAGGTGATCGAAGAGGAGCTCGTGCTGCTCGTCGACGCTGGCATCGCTGGTCTTATAGCGGTGCCAGTCTATGAGATTGAGCGCATCGAGGAGATCGATAGTGGCGCGCTTGAATGTCTGGACGACCAGCCGGTGATTCAGTACCGAGATGCGGTCGTAAAACTACTCACCGTCTCTGAGCTCTTAGGTGGTACGCGAGATCTCCCCGATAGCGGACCGATTCGGTTTCTTGTGCCGAGCTTTGGGGTATCGGATCGAGTCGTCGCCATTCGCGAGATCGTCGACATTACCACAATCGCCTCGATGACCCTTGGATCAACGATCATCGCTGGGAAGATTGTGCGTTCTGTCTCGCTCGCCGAGGTGCTGATGACCGAGCTTGGAGGCGGACATGAGCGAGTCTGAGCAGTTTTGTACCCTCTTCATCGGCGAGTATCGGTGCGCGGTGTCGGTGCTGAGCGTTCTAGAGGTACTATCGTGTCAACGGCTTACACCTATACCGCTGGCACCGACTACCGTTGCCGGACTTCTAAACCTCCGAGGTCAAATTCTCACCGTCCTGGACTTGCGTGCGTCTTTGCTGGACCCAGGTCATCAGGTGAGTGAGTCACCAATGATCTTGGTGCTGGAGCGAGATGGCCAGCCGCTGGCCTTTCTCGTCGATGCGATTGGGGACGTAATCCGACCTTCAGGCGACGAACTTCTACCGCCTCCAGAGACTATCCCAGCACGGCTACGAAGGTTGACGGTGGCGGTGATAAATCAGGGCGACCTTATTACGCTGGTGCTCGATGCTGAGCGGGTAGCACAGGCGGGATGCGCTGCATAGTGGAGAGGATTCTGATTGCCGACGATTCGAATGTGATTCGCACCCGTGTCGCCTCCTGGATCGCCGATGAGCACGATCTCGAGGTTGTGGGGCAGGCGGAGAATGGCATCCGATGCGTAGAACTCTTCCGACGACTAAAGCCGGACGTGGTCATCCTCGACGTTGAGATGCCTGAGCTCG
>DAHXNM010000149.1 GCA_027365375.1 Ferrimicrobium sp.
ATGAGCCTCCGATCCAACCAACAAGGCGAACGGCATTGCTGGAGGATCTGCTGGTAGCGATCCCAACGACTGCGCGACGAGTGCCAATCGTGTCACCCCTGCGCCACCAAGAGCCTCGAGAGAGGAGTGATAGTCCTCCACCTCGCTCACTGCTACCAACGATATCAGTCCCGTCGTCGCGCGCACCACCTTTGGAGAGAACGGATCGACGGTAGCTGGGCCGACCACCAGACCAACACGCTGATAAAAGGCGAGCGCCGAACGAAGGAGAGTTCCGAGATTTCCTGGATCCTGAACTCCTACTGGAACGAGAATGCAGTCTTGGGATGGCAATTCATCGGCTGCCGTCATCACCATCGGGGCGACGCCAACCACCCCATCCGAGGTAGTCAGTGAGGAGATCTGAGTAAGCCGCTTCTCAGTGACTACCCGGAGTCGATCACCCAACGCTTGGTAACTCTCGGCTCGGTCCTCAGTTGCGAAGAGAAGCTCGATGTCGACATCGAGATCGATGGCCTGATCGACTGAGCGCCGACCCTCGAGTACATAGGTACCCGTGGATCGGCGCTCAAGACGAGAACGAATCAGCTCTCGAAGATGAGCCAACTCGGACTGAGTAGCGTTACTGGCCAGAGACTGAACTCACCAATCGTGCAAAAGCACCCGGATCGGTTACTGCGAGATCGGCCAAGATCTTACGATCCACCTCTACTCCAGCCTCCTTCATTTGAAACATGAGGCGAGAATAACTCGTTCCGTTGATCCGGGCGGCCGCATTGATCCTCTGGATCCAGAGGCGACGAAACTCACCCTTTCGCGCGCGCCTGTCACGGTAGGCATACTGCAACGAGTGCATGACCTGCTCGTGGGCGGCGCGGTAGCTCCGACTCTTGTTGCCGTAGTACCCGCTCGCAAGTTCGAGTATCTTACGACGGTGCTTCTTCGAATTAATGGATCGTTTAACTCGTGCCATGTTTTCTCCTTTGGACCTCTCCTGACAGCGCTGACTAGCGTCCCAACAACTTCTTTACGCGGCGAGCATCGCCACTCGACACCTCGACATCTTGGTGCAGGTGACGCATACGACGCGACGACTTCTTCTCTAACAGATGTGAGGTAAAAGCATGCCGCCTCCGCAATTTTCCTGTGCCCGTAACCTTGAAGCGAGCCTTGGCCCCTTTGTCAGTCTTCATCTTTGGCATCTCTCATTCACCTTTCTACCCACCAGACCTCGCACACGGCGAGCTGGACTACGCTACCAGACAAAAATCACTCGCAAGTCAACGACTCGCTACTCTCACGTGCTAAAACGCCCGATTATCGAGGCAACAACCAAGCCGCCCCGTCCACTCGAATACGCACCCTTCATTTCGCGATCACAGCTCCCTGCATGGAAGCTTGCACTCGACACCTAACTTGTCCCCGCCAATCGAGCACCGAGCACCCTTCTCCACCGACGACGATCAGACGTCCGTCATTACCCAACTCCGTAGTAACACACTCACGGACGAACCCAAGCGGAGAGATGGTACTCAAACAACCGACAGATCAGCACGCCTTCCTGGGCACCTCGCCAATCCAGTATCCGCCGACACAGTCACGGCTGCCTATCCTCGTGTTTTCGGCACCAACTCCCTACAGGGAGGTGGACTCATCTATGGTTATCTCACCAGCCTCTGGAGGCAAGCTACCATCTACCGATGCATCCTCATCACCTCTAGGCGTCGTGCCAACCGCAACCGTTGTAGCCTCGACCGCACTCTTAGACGCGGCATCGTTATCCACACTTCCGTTATGTCCCGGGGCGTTATTTTCAGCCCCGTTATTTTCGGCTGTATTGCTACTTTCGGCTGCATTGCTACTTTCAGCTGCATTGTGACTTCCAACCGCATTGTGACTTCCGGCTACATTGTGTGCAGTTCCGTTTGGCGAGCTCGATCGACCTGGCGCGCCGTCCACGACGTCAGCTTGCGCTTTTCCAGCAGGACGCTTCTCAGGCACGAGGACCATCAACATATTGCGTCCATCAAGCTTTGGAAAAGTCTCAACCCGACCCACCTCTTTCACGCCCTCAATCACTCGCTCAAGGATCTCCTGGCCGAGCTCGGGGTGAAAGATCTCCCTACCTCGGAACATGATGGTCACCTTGACCTTATGTCCTTCGGCGAGAAACTTGCCAACTTGGCGTGTCTTGGTATCGAAATCCCCTACCCCGATCTTGGGACGGTACTTCATCTCCTTGATCTGTGTGGCTGATGCTTTTCGCTTTGATTCCTTGGTGCGCTGTGCCTGATCGAACTTGAACTTTCCATAGTCCATGATCTTGGCCACCGGAGGTCGCGCCATTGGCGCTACCTCTACGAGATCCATATCGAGGGCACGTGACATCGTCAGCGCCTCTTGAATTGGCTTAATGCCTAGTTGGTTTCCATCAGGTCCAACCAAGCGAACCTCACGGACACGGATCTGATCGTTAATGCGTGCATCGGGGTCTGGTGCTGAGGCGATAGAGCTACTCCTTCCAATCTGTGAATTCCACGACAGGCAGCGTTACTCTATCCGAACCCAGCTGCTCTTGCTCGAGTCAGTAGGGGGGAGACAGAACTCCGCTTAGCCTTCTAGAATCACTCTAGCAGTCCAATGGCTGCTTTCCTACCTAACCAACTCCTGCTCAGACGAAAGGATGGTATATCTCTCGATGCCGGCAGAGGACGAAAAGATCTTACAGCTCCAACAAGAACTGCTGAATGCTGATCCAGCGACCATCGTTGCCAACCACGCCTACGGCCTCTTTGAACTAGCCGGCCTATATTTGGGGGCAACACCGCCTCGACTCAACGACGCAAGCCTAGCTATTGACGCTTTTGCTGGGATGCTGAGCGCTATTGAAGATCGTCTCGGTGACGTCGGCGAACCACTTCAGGATGGTCTTCGACAGCTACAGGCCGCCTTTATTCAGGTCGCCAAACTCGATCATGAACCGAACCGGACACCCCCGGTGACACCGAACTCCAGCAGCTCCGATCGATAGCCTTCGGGTCAGCCGCCTCCATTCTCGACTCGATTCAAGGCATGGCGACTCAACAAAGCAGGCAGGTCGCTGACCTATCTAGAGCTGCCAGCTTCGCTGCGTTCCCCAAAATGGGGCGAGTGTTCAGCCGATCTGCGATACAGGGGAGACTAAACAACAGAGCACGTTCACCCTGGGCACATTCACAGATTGCCACCCTGTTCAACAGTTCAACCGGCCATCGCCAAACACGGCTAGAGCCAAGGATGGGTACAAATCATCGATCACACCCTTATCTGGGGCAAGTGATCTGGACCATGTGATCTGGACCAGGCTTGTCGGTCCACTTCGTATCCAACCATCCGCTTCCAGGACCGGGTGAA
>DAHXNM010000150.1 GCA_027365375.1 Ferrimicrobium sp.
TGAGCTCACCTTACGATCTAACGATGACACCAGGAGTTGGTCGACGATTAAAGAACAGGTCTCTACCCACGCTAGGACCACCATGGTGTTGACCAATGACGAGGGGATCGTCAATCACATACGGGTCTCCTCTGTCCCAGAGCCAACACAGCGCAAGATCTATTCTCTTCTTGGGGTAAAGGACCCCCTGAAGCGTATCAAGACAATTGCCACGCGTTTGTAGTGTCCCACTGTTCTAACCCCAACCCCTCTACCAGGGAGAATGTGGATGAGTTTCGAAAGTTGGGCTAGCTTTCTAGCTCACCAAAGAACCCAAAATCTGTAGATGGCATGACTGCAACCAGGGAGATTATGCCGATCATGGCCTCCAACGTCGCCCTTTTGCGAACGCGGATTTGATAGCCAAGGCTCGGCTCACCCAGAGATCGGCAAACCTGGCTAGCAATACTGTAGAGGTTCAAAAACTCGTTATGCGAGCTAGGCAGTGCACGGTCTGCTGGTCGCTAGTGCACCGCGAGCACACCAACCAACCATAATCCAACTGCTACTACGAGAATCAGCAGCAACATCGTCACGGCAAGCTTGAAAACCAGCCTCACCCCTACCAGGACCAAGAGAATGACTACCAAGAACTCCGGCCAGCTCTTGAACCCACTGAGATGCACCGGCAACTCCTCCACTCATCGACCACCCACGGATGCTCGAGCGACTCGTTAGCCTACCGCATCCACGCCTCAGTTGAGCTAAGGTCGAGCTGATGGGATCCAAAAACGACAACGAGTGGTCACGACTCACGCAGCTAAAAGCTGGACAGGAGATACCATCGGAAACCTCAACAGTGCCCAACGCCGCAGAGCTCAGTAAGAAGAAGGCCAAAAAGATCCGCCATCAGGCGGTAAAGCAACTCGCCGAACTCCAAGAGGCGCTCTACGCACAGGCGACAGATGGACTGCTGGTGGTTCTTCAGGGTCTTGATACCGCGGGAAAAGATGGAACAATCCGTGCTGTTTTTGGCGGAGTCAATCCGCAAGGAGTGAAGGTGCATGGTTTCAAGGTTCCAACCCCGGACGAAGCGGCTCATGACTACCTGTACCGCATCCACCAGGCTGTCCCCGCGCGAGGTGAGATCGGAGTATTCAACCGATCACACTACGAAGATCTTATCGTCCCACTAGCAACCAAGAGGATGACAGAAACAGCGTTCAGGACCCGCATCAATGAGATCCATGAGTTCGAGAGTTATCTACTTGAGCAAAATATCAAGATCGTGAAGCTATATCTCCATGTCTCCTACGAGGAACAAGGGAGGCGACTGCTCAGGCGGCTCGACAATCCAGAGAAACATTGGAAGTTTTCGCCGAGTGACCTCAGTACTCGCGAACACTTCAGCAGCTTTTCCGAAGCCTACGGACGCATAATTCCGGCAACCTCGTTCGATGGCTTACCGTGGCATATCATCCCCGCAGATCGGAGATGGTATCGCAACTCGGTTGCATCCCTCATCGTCACCGAAGCCGTTGCCAGGCTTGCGCCTCATGCTCCTGAGGTCGACATCGCCGATATCGAAAAGATTCGCGCCGAACTCACAGGGGAGCTGGACAACTCCAGCGAGTGAGTAACGCAGCACAACCGATGGATCCGTCCACCGACTCACATTCACACCGGGGAGATTCGAACTCGAAGAGCGACTCCACCCGGCCTCAAGAGCCTCTAGTGAAACCAGGTCTTTGCGTAAACCCTAGATTGAGGATGAATGAAGAGTGCGAACATTACCACTGTCAAAACCACATTCAATAGCTCGGCACCGAATATTGAGGACAACCCTGCCGTCAAGACAAGATAGATTAACAGTAAGAGCGGGATCCCAGTTGCCAACAGGGCTGCGTAGTAACCATACTTTCGCGAATTCGCAACGCCGTATGCACCACCAAGCGGAAGGAGGATGTCTAGAAGAAGTATGGGAATGGACAGGCCGCCACCAAACAACACCGCTAAAATCGCCAAAGCAGCGTTGAGATATAGGAGCAGAACACCAATCTGTAGCGTCTGTGGTTGCGTTCGATCGAACAGCTTAAGCTCTCTCATCGCTTCAGTCTATCCGATGATAGAACTGAATTCCCAAAACGGATCTCAGGAAAATGCGACCGGGCGCTCTACGCCACCTTTGCCACGCTAGTCTGAAGCCATGGAAGCTCACAACAGTGGCCATCGCGACATCTCTGGCGGCGGGGCACGCGCCGCGGTCTTCGGCGTCTCGGATGGATTGCTCTCAAACGTTGCGCTGATTCTTGGTGTGGCTGGCGCTCATCCCGCCCCCAAGGCGGTGGTTATCGCCGGTCTTGCAGGGCTGGTGGCTGGAGCCTTCTCTATGGGGGTTGGAGAGTACATCTCCATGGGTGCTCAACGCGAGCTATTCGAACATGAATTGAAGATTGAGGCTACCGAGATTCGCGAACGACCCGACGCCGAGACTCGCGAACTCACCGAACTCTATGTATCTCGAGGGGTTCCACAGGAGCTTGCCGCAGAAGTGTCTGACTACCTGATGCGTGACCCCAACACCGCACTACAAGTCCATGCTCAAGAGGAACTCGGGGTCGCACCCGACTCGGTAGGATCGCCAATCCAGGCCGCACTCGCCTCCTTCTTCTCCTTCGCTATTGGCGCCGTCATCCCGCTCATCGCCTGGTTTATCACCGTCGGAACAGCGGCTGTAATCGGATCAGCTATTGCGGCGGGAG
>DAHXNM010000152.1 GCA_027365375.1 Ferrimicrobium sp.
CGACTGCATCACGATCCGCTCCATCGCGGTCGACCGGAAAGCCACCAAGTAGACGAACGAGTTTGGCAAACACCGGATTGGAAAACACACCTGTCTTGGCCATATAGGTCATTGGATCGCGGGTTATCGACCCCACCAAGAGGGTATCGATATTCGACCTGTGCGTCGGTGCCAGAATATAGGGTGGTCTCGGCATCGGCTCTTCGTAGTGCACCGTCGTCAACCAGTAGCAACGATTCCAACTCTCGACGATCCGCTGTGCCCCTTGGTAGAAGCGGCGCTCGAAGGCGGTTGGAGCGACATAGCGTGACCGATCCATCAGCAGCTCTTGGCTCGGATCTTGACGAGATCGCTCATCCTGGCAATCAGCACATCAAGAGACTCATCAGAGTTATCTATAACAAAGGCGTCTTCTGCGATCTTCAACGGAGCATGATAACGGGTCGCGTCGTTTAGGTCCCGATCCACAAGCTGCAACCCCTCCTCGGGTCTACGCTCTAAACGCACCTTTAGACGAGCTACCAAATAGAACTTACAGATCGCATCTGGCCACACCACCGACCCGATGTCGCGTCCTTCCACTACGCATGAGCCTAACTTTTCTATCTCGGCCCGCTCTAGATCGAGAATGCGTCGGCGCACAGTTGGATTCGCCGACAGCTGAGACAGGATCTCCTGGACACGCCTGGATCGCAGCTCCTCATCCAAAGCTCGACCGTCGAGTAAGCCGACTTGGCCCTCGACAGCGATCTCGTGATCGTCAAACCACCCATCTATCTCGTCAGCGATCTCGTCTTCATCTACGAGGACGTCGGAGCTCAGTCCCCATGCCACCGTGCGGAAATAT
This sequence comes from Ferrimicrobium sp., assembly GCA_027365375.1. Classification (GTDB taxonomy): domain Bacteria; phylum Actinomycetota; class Acidimicrobiia; order Acidimicrobiales; family Acidimicrobiaceae; genus Ferrimicrobium. The sequence goes on from DAHXNM010000152.1 coordinate 848, forward strand.
AGCCCAGTCGACAGCATCGGCAGGAACAGGTGTGCGGCGAGCCGGGAGGCAACGGTGGACTTTCCTGAACCACCGGGACCATCAATCGCCACTACCGTCGTCATGGTGCAGACACCCATTCCCGAAGTTCCTGAATGTGCCGCGTGAAGCCCACTTCCAACCTTTCGTATACCAGCTGCTAGAATAGCAGGTGATACGGCAGCTATGGACACCATGCCTAGAGTCCTAGTTTGGCGTCTCAGCGGCATCAAGCAGATCCCAGAAAGGTGGTCCTGTGGCAGACTCTCGATATGTGAAGGATAGAGGGCTAAGTGCTCGTATGGCCTTCACAATCTTCCTTCTTGGCCTCGTCTATGTTCTGTTCTTCGGCGTGTTGATCGTGGTCGGTGTCGGAGCACTAACCGTGGTAGCGATAGCCGTGGTTCTATTAGTGGCGCAGTTCTACTTTTCTGATCGAATTGCGCTCTTTGGAATGCACGGCCATGAGGTGACCCAGCAGCAGGCACCCGAGCTCTACCAAATCATCGCAAGGCTCACCACCCTCGCCGACATGCCAATGCCAAAGATCGCCATCTCTGAGCTCGACATCCCGAACGCCTTTGCCACCGGACGTAGCCCTAAGAACGCAGTTGTCTGTGTAACTCGCGGCCTGATCCGTCGGCTTCCCCCTCAAGAACTCGAGGCAGTGTTAGCTCACGAACTCAGCCACGTCGCCCACCGAGACGTGGCTGTGATGACTATTGCATCCTTCCTTGGCGTGCTTGCCGGACTCCTAACTCGCCTGATGTTCTACTCCGAGATCTTTGGTGGCATGATGGGCGGTGGCTACGGTGGTGGCCGTGGCCGTGGCGGTGGCCGTGGCAACGGAGGCGGTAACATCATAGCCATAGAGATGCTTATCATGCTGATATCCGCCGTTGTCTACGCCATCAGCTTCTTGTTAATCCGAGCTCTCTCGCGTTATCGCGAGTTGGCGGCCGATAGGGCCGGTGCCATCCTCATCGGACGACCAGCTGCTCTCAAATCAGCTCTGCTGCGCATCTCTGGCACTATGGGGCAGATCCCCACTCGCGATCTTCGTACTGCTCAGGCATTCAACGCCTTCTTCTTTACCCCGGCCATCAATCCTCGCAATCCATCTCTCGCCTCTGGGCTATTTGCCACTCATCCCAGCCTCGAGAAGCGAATTGCGCAACTCGATGAGCTCGATCGCGAACTTGGAAAGGCAGAGTGATATGGGGTTCTTCGACACCCTCCTAGGCAAGTCAAAACAGGTAAACGCCAATCTTGACGCCATCTTTGCACTCTCAAGCGCCGCGATCACCTTGCAGGTCTCTGCAAACCTGATCCCAACAAACCAGGCGGCCGTCGTCTTCAAACCCGCCTCAGGCGCGGCGTTTGCAAACACCGAGACTGAGTTTCAGGACGTCCTCAAGGAGATGACCGACGTAACCGTATCGCTCTCCACCGACTCATTCGGTTACCGCTGGGTCGTCCTCAATGGCCAAGATCTAGAGACGGTCGTAACCGCCTCACACTCAGTGAACCGGAGCCTTGAGGATCATGGGTTTTCACCACAGCTCCTGTGTTCGCTCTACCCATTCAAAGATACAGGTGGCCAGGGAATGGTCTATTGGGTGTATCTATATAAGCGAGGAACCTTCTATCCGTTTGTTCCCGTCGGCCATGAACGCCGCGACAATGAGAGGGAGCTCTCTCTAAAAGCTGTGGTCGGCACCGACCTTCCGCTAGAGACTGAGATGCAGCGATGGTTTCCTCTATGGGATATACCGATCAGCCCCTCTCACTGATTCCTGCTCACACCCGCCAGGCTGCTGAGCAATGAAAACTCCGTCCTCGCCTGCCGGGAAGAGACGGCTTAAAGACCACTTCGTCACAGCAGCCCTCTAGTCGAACCACCATCAACGGCTATCGCCTGCCCGGTGATGTAACCGGCCCACCTCGAACACAGGTAGGCGACCATGCGACCAAAATCATCAGGATCTCCAAATCGTCCCATCGGTACACGAGAGAGCATCCGATCGAGATCTACCCCTGAATCGCGGAGATGAACGAGACGATCAGTTGCGTGCAAGCCGGGCAATACAGAGTTAACGGTGATGTCATAACGTGCCAACTCCAACGCTGCCGCCTTGAGATAGGCCAGCAAGCCAGCGCGAGCAACGTTAGAGGGCATCATCTCCGGGTCGGGTTCGCGAACGACGTAGGAGCTAATAGACACGATCCGACCAGATCGACGGGCCATCATCAACGGCGCCACTCCTTCAACCAACTCAACCATCGGGGTCAGGGCAGCCCCAATACCATCACCAAGATGACTGGCATCCATAGCGCCTAGAGAGGCGTTCTTTGGCCCTCCTGAGTTCAACACCAGGATGTCGACCCGTCCACGCAGCATGAGAAATCGTCGTAGCAGCTCAGTTGGGGTGCCCTCTATGGTCAGGTCTACCGGTAGGTATTGGACACCATGACCTAACAAACCAACAGCCTTCTCGCCAAAAACCTCGTCGCGCGAGGCGATTACAACGTCGGCACCCTCCTCGACCAGTGCCGCCGCGACACTAAAGCCAAGCCCACGAGAGCCTCCGGTGACTAGTGCCTTGGCACCCTTGAGCCCCAAATCCATGACCACCTCCCCCTGGTAACCGAAGTTGCCACCACACCTAAACCTTCGATACCTCATCCCACCCTAGCGCATCCAATGCAAGCGCTAGATGCGTTACTCATCAGTTAATAACCTCAGATAAAACCACAACAGTCACTCACCGACCCAAGTCCTCGAGTTATAGCAGAGATGGCAGAGCGCGGTAGCTTTTGCAATCAGTTAGCATCAACCGCCCATAGTTTGGTGTAGTATTTACTACACCTAGCATATTGGCTTCCAACAAGGAGAAGAAATGACCAAACAAGCTGACATGATTGTCCGCGCAGCCCATACTCTGTTTGCCAACGAGGTGATGTCCCATAGTGGCCATGCCAACCTCTCCGCCCGCCTCGACGACGAGAGGATGTTGCTCACCATCGACGGCCAAGTTCGTAATCTCACCAGTGAACGTGTTGCCACCGTTGGGCTTGACGGCATGGTACTTGAGGGTGAACTCGATCCCACCAACGCAGAGATTATCGCCATGCACACTGAGATCTACAAGCTGCGGCCCACGGTTGGAGCAATCATCCACACCCACTCGCCGAACCTGCTCGCCTTCGCAATCGCCAATGTTGCGCTACCCTGCCGCTACGAGGCCCTCCTTCGCTGGGGGCAGGCAGTCGACGTACCAGTCGCGCCATGGGCACCCAGAGGATCGGCTAAGTCAGTCTCAGCCATCATCGACCAGGTAAAGGCGCATCCTGATACAAACGCCGTCATCCTCGGCAACCATGGCGTCCTCGTCTTTGCAAGCGACCCGGTCGCCACTGCGCAACTGCTCACCGTCCTAGAGGAGGCCGCAGAGGCAGAGCTGGCAGCGGTTAGCCTCGGCGGGGCTACCTCTCTTCCCCAGACGGCTCTCGAGGCCATCCGCGAGTCCATGGCCAGAGTACGTTAATGGCTGATCAAGAGAGCGTAGATACCGCTAATATCGAGAATTCATATCGAGAACTGACCGGCACAGTTCCTGCTAACATCGCGGAACGCATCCGGATCGCAGCGATCTCCGGGCGCAACAAAAGCATCATCCGCATCGAGGAGCTCCGAGCACAACTCATCATCGAGAATCCACTCGGGCAAAAGACGGGTCAGCTCGTGCACTTTGCACAACTCCTGGCCATTGGCGAGGAGCAGGCAGCACCACTCCATGCGGATGCTGCCCGTAAAGCTGGCGCCTCCTTGGAGGAGCTCGTAGGCGTAGTTGAACTCGCTCTTATCACCGCTGGCATGCCCGCCTACAGCAGAGGAGTCGCCATCCTGGGACGACTCTTCCCGGAAGGTAAAACCTGATATGGAGGATGCTCTCTCGAGTGATCTCGGTTTCCGACTCTCGCGGCTCGCACGTAGACTACGGACGGATTGGGGAGAACGTCTGTTGGCGTTGGATCTAAACCAACCACAAGCTGCCATCTTGAGAGCGCTCAAAGGCCATAGTGGCCTCGGCCTACGAGAGCTGAGTCGCCTCATCGGAACAGATCCGTCAAACCTCCGACGAGAGATCGAACGTCTAAGCAAGTGTGAGTTCCTCTTAGTGGTGCCCGCGGAACGGTTAGGACTAAAGGCAACTCTAGTCCTAACCGAACTTGGTGAGCAACAGACGTTGGAGGTACTCAGACTCAGAGACGACATGTTGGCACAGACCTTCGATCGATTGAGCAGCGGCGATCGTGAAGCTTTCACGGACCTCATCACAACTCTCGAGACTATAGTAGGCATCCCGGGTGAAGCTTGACCTCGAAGCCACCCGCTCGCGTCAACGACAATTAGATATCCACCAATACCTTTAACCGTGAGCCGAGGTCAACAACCGGATAGATACGGCTAAATCACTGCACGGTGGCGGACGCCAAAAATGCATGACAATTTTAACTACCTAGTGACATAGGCATTCGAGTCGGTGGGCACCAATCCAAGGGGACCTGCTCGCTATTGGCAATAGCTCTCATTACCAGGCCCATAATGCCGCTAGCCCAACTTTCGAAACTCATCCGCATTCTCCCTGGTAGAGGGGTTGGGGTTAGAGCAGTGGGACACTACAAACGCGGGGCAATTGTCTTGATACGCTTCAGGGGGTCCTTTACCCCAAGAAGAGAATAGATCTTGCGCTGTGTTGGTTCTGGGACAGAGGAGACCCGTATGTGATTGACGATCCCCTCGTCATTGGTCAACACCATGGTGGTCCTAGCGTGGGTAGAGACCTGTTCTTTAATCGTCGACCAACTCCTGGTGTCATCGTTAGATCGTAAGGTGAGCTCA
>DAHXNM010000184.1 GCA_027365375.1 Ferrimicrobium sp.
ACTGCCGTAGCTCATCACGGTCACCGCGTCACAGAGACCCATAACGAACTCCATGTTGTGTTCGATAACAAGAAAGGTAGTACCCTGTCGATTTAGATCGGTGATCTTCTCAGCCAACTGGTTGATAAGCGATGGGTTAACCCCTCCAGCCGGCTCATCTAACAGGATCAGCGATGGGTCCGCCACCAGCACGTAGGCGAGCTCGAGCAGCTTTCGCTGCCCGTAGGAGAGCGAGCCAGCGAGCTCGCCAGCGAGTCGCTTCAGGCCAACGAAGTCCAAAAGCTCCATCGCGTGATCACGCTCACTCGCTGAACCGGTGGGACGAAGCATGCTTCGTAACCACGACTCCCTGCGTTGGGTCGCTACCAGCATGTTATCTAGAACACTTAGGCGCGCAAAGATCCGTGTGAGCTGGAAGGTACGCCCGATCCCGAGTGCGAACACCGCCTCCGGCGTTCGATTACGAATCGAGTTGCCGCGATAGATGACATCACCATCATCGCAACGCTCGTAACCGGTAATGATGTTGAACATCGTGGTCTTGCCGGAGCCATTCGGCCCGATCAGTCCATTGATCTTCCCATCCATCACATCGAGTGTGCACCCTGCTAGCGCCTTGACGCCACCAAAGGATCGATGCAGACCACGGACCTCAAGAAGGGTATCGGTCATGGGGACACCTCCCCAGCCGTCGCCGGCTTCACCTCTGCCTCCTCGCGCTTCAAACGACGTAGCCGCATCCGCTTCCCGATCGAGGGAAGAATGCCCTCAGGAAGGAAGGATATCACCACCAGGAACAAAAGACCGTAGATCACCAGGTATAGATCTGCATTCGCAAGGTAGAGGTTGAGATAGCGCTGCAAAGCCTCCAACACCAGAGCCCCCAACAGCGGACCAATTATGGTGCCGAATCCGCCGAGAAACGCCATGAGCGCGATCGTCACGTCTAGGGACGCATTGAAGGCGAACTGCGGGTAGATCTGGCCGATAAAGAAGGCCCAGACGGCGCCCATCATCGCCACTGGAATAGCAGAGATCATGAACGAGGTGATCTTGACTCGGCCTACCTTCACGCCAAGGCTTCGTGCCCGATCCTCGTCATCTCGAATCGCAAACAGCTGCAAGCCAAAGCGAGAACGCCGGATCCCGATGACGGCGGCTACCGTCAACACCAAGACGATGAGACAGGCGTAGTAGAACGGGTTGTTGTAGTCGCTGGCGCTGAACTGACCGTTCGGCAGGACTATACCTGCAGATCCACCGGTGAAGCTTAGGTTGAACGCTAACAGCTGGAAAATGAAAAAGAAGGCGATGGTGATAACCACAAAGGTATGACGGCGTGTGCGCAGGGCGATATACCCATATGGAATCGCAATGATCGCCGCAACGATACCCGCGAGCGGCAACAGAGCGAACATCGAAAACCCACCGCTCATATTCCAGTGGGTCGACAGAAGCGCCATCGTATAGGCACCAACACCAAAGAACACCGCGTGTCCGAGGGACACGTAGCCGGAGAACCCGCTGAATGAGTTCCAAGCAGTGGCGATTCCCATGTACATCAGGCAGTACACCGCAATCGTGGTGAAGGTAGCTCCGGTGATCACCAAGGGAAGGAAGATGAGGATCAAAAGGGCAACTCCCCACCACCATGAGCGACGCGCCAGCAGTCCTGACACAGTAGCTGCGGAGCCGCCCTCTGTGCCCACCTGACCCGCAGACCCAGTGGGGCGCTTGACCCGGGTTAAAGGACTTGTCATTGTGAGCGCACCGCCTGACGTCCGAAGATACCGGTTGGCTTCACCAGGAGCACCACGATAAGAACCGCGAAGTAAAGTAGTGGAGCCCAGGTCGGAGACCAGACCGTTGAGACCACGTCCTCGATGATCAACATCACCATCGCACCACCTAGGGCACCTCCTACGCTGCCGAGACCACCGAGCACCACGATCGACAACAGCCGCGAGATCAGGTCATAGCCCGTGTTTGGAGTGAAGGGCTGGATGGCACCAAAGAGCATCCCACCGATTGCGGTCACAGCGACACCAATACCAAAGGCGAGGGTGGAGACCTTCTTGACGTTCACGCCAACGAGACTGGCCGCCATAGCGTTATCCATCGAGGCTCGAAGGCTGGTTCCAAGCCGAGTCCGATACAGGATCGCATAGAGCACAACAACCGCGGCGACCGAGAGGATGAAACCATAGACATAGATCTCAGGAATGTAGTGTCCAGCG
>DAHXNM010000202.1 GCA_027365375.1 Ferrimicrobium sp.
GTTGCCTATAGCGTGTTATGCATGGACGAACTCCTCGGACGACCAGCAATTGCCCCCACTGATGAGGAGTTAATCGCCTCGTTAATACCCCCTCGCAGCTTCAGCTCTGCTAGTTTCGAGTCCTACCGTCCAGATCCTGAGTTTAGGTCTCAGCAGGAGGCTAAGGAGGCCTTATCGACATTCGCAAAACAAGGGAGGGTGGAGAAGCATTCACGCCTATCTTGGCGGCGACCCAGCCGTAAGCAACCTGTCGGTTGGTATATAGATGGTGGTTTTGGAGTGGGCAAGACCCATCTTTTGGCTGCTACGTTTTTCGCCTGGCAGGGAGCTAAGTTTTACGCTTCGTTTGCGGGTCTCACCAGCCTCGTAGGAGCGCTCTCGTTTTCAGGAGCGTTGGAGCTCCTACAAGGGGCCACCTTGCTTGCAATCGATGAGTTTGAGCTTGATGATCCTGGGGATACCGTACTCATCAGCAGGCTCGCAAACGAGTTGCTCGCCACCGGCACCAACCTCGTGGTTACCTCGAACACGTTGCCCACCCGGCTTGGTGAAGGTCGTTTTGGTGCCCAGGACTTTTTGCGTGAAATTCAAGGGTTGGCTGATGCGTTCCAAGTTCTGCCGATAGAAGGGGGAGATTTCCGCCGACGTAATTTTGTCTTTGATCGAGGCGAGAGCACGTTTGAACCGCTGCCAGAAGACGGAGTCCGAATTGAGCTCAAGGTGTTGCTCGAGCAGCTACAACGGGTTCATCCTATTCGCTATCGGGGAGTCGTGCAGGAGATCTCCGGCGTTGAGGTCGGTGCTGCGTCGTCAATTGAACTCCAAAGTGATGCGTTACGCTTCTGCAGTCTTGTCGATGTGCTCTATGATTTTGGAGTGCCCGTTCGAGTACGGGGATGCGATCTTGGGGAGCTATTTCCAGCGAGCTTCTTGGCGGGAGGCTTCCGGCAAAAATATGGCCGTTGCCTGTCGAGGCTTTACGAGCTTGAGACGCTAGAGGATCCGTTACTCCAACGGAACGACGAAGGTGGCACGCGACCCACCTAGCGGTCTAGCAACGATGGAAAATGAGCCGGCGTGATCGGTCGCCTTCGCTCGAAGATTTGCTAGTCCATGGCCAATAGGTGGATCGTCGCTGATGCCGATACCGTCGTCAGCCACCACGATTTTGAGACCACCTGAGACCTGGATCTCTACCCGGAGCTCGTGGGCGTGTGCATGCCTGATCACATTGGTTAACAGCTCTCGCAGCACGGTGAGTGCGAGCGATTTTATGGAGTTGGTGAGCAGGGTATCTATCGGCCCCGAGAAGATAACGTGCTCCTCTAGACCGGCGATCATGCATAGACGCGATGTCAGGTCGAGTATCTCTGCACGCGGAGAATCGCCATGGGTAGCTTCGAGTTCGAAAATAGTGGTTCTTATCTCACCGATTGCGGCATCAAGATCCTCGATTGCCTGTCGTATAAATCGCGCACCGTCTGCTCCTTGGAGTGATGGCAGTGCGGCTTGGAGTTGAAGACCAACGGCAAAAAGACGCTGGATTATGTCATCATGGAGGTCGCGGGCAATGCGAGTTCGGTCATCCTCTACCTGAGCACGGGTGAGTGCCTGACGCAGGAGTAAATTGCCGATGACTGCAGATGCACCGGTGGCCAATGTCTCGAGGATAGCTACATCGATCTGATCGAAAGGCTGTTCGTCTAGCCGGTCGGTCACATAGATACTACCAAAAACTCGTTCGCCGGTTATGATTGGCACTCCGAGAAAGTGCTTCATTGCGGGGTGATTCGATGGAAAACCTACGGCTCTAGCATCGTCAGCGATCGAGTCTGAGATCACGGCGCTGCCAGATTCGATGACCGCGCCAAGTAGACCACTACCGGCAGGGAGGTTACCAATGAGCTCGCGCTCTCTAGAGTTAACTCCAGAGGTCACAAAGTCCAAAAGTCGATGCTCGTGCTCAGGGTCGAGTACACCAATCGCGGCATAGCGCGAACGCGTAAGGGCTCGCGTGTGATCGGCCAAGAGCGTGAGGGTCTCATCCATGTTGAGCTTGCTCACTACCTCGATGAGCGCCTCGAAGATGTCTTTCAGTCGAGGTTCGTTCACGAGTCGCTCCACCTCGACTAGGTTAGTCCATATGCAAGGGTTCGGGTTCGAGGGGAGAGATCGATGATTTTGTTCCAGGAGCATGAGCTCGAAGCCGAGGTCCCCGATTTTGAACACGGGGGCTTCAAGTCGGTGCGACTCGTCCATCGTGTGGATTCGTTGTTTGGCCATGGTGCACGGTTGATTGAAGGTGCAAAGCTAACGCATGGTCCGGTCGAGCTTGGTGCTGCGGTCGAGCGTGATGGGTTCTGTCCGTTTTGTATCGATACCATTGGTGAAGCAACGGCACCGTTCCCTGAAGAAATAGCCAGAAATGGCAGGATTATCGTTGGCAACTCATGGGTAGTGCCCAATGTTATCGCTTACTCATCTGTCTCGGCCGTAGGTATTTATGACGTTAGTCGGCACTTCCTACCGCTTACTGCGATGACTCGAGAGGTTGTCTATGATGCGTTGCTGGCGATTCAACAACATGGTAAAGCCGTGCGGGCTCAGCGTCCTGAGCTGATTTATTCCTCGGTCAATGCGAACTACCTACCGCCCTCTGGGAGTTCCTTGATACACCCGCATATTCAGTCTTCACATGACTCGGTTCCTCTTGGGTCGCAGGCCAAGTTGTTGACCGCCTCGAAGGAGCATTTTGCCGCCTATGGTCAGCCATATTTTGAGGAGCTAATTGCGTTAGAGGATGCTCAGAGTCAACGTATGATCGCGCATATGGATCCTTTTGTCTGGCTTGTTCCCTTTGCTCCCTCTGGTTTTTATGAGGCGTGGGCGATCGCGCCTAGCATCGGCGATCTAGTAGAGCTGAGCGACCCTGATATCTACCAGTTGGCATCGGGCCTAGCTCTGGTACTGGCGACCTACGAGGAGATGGGGATCCAATCATTCAACTTCTCGTTGATCGGGGCTACCCCAGATAGCAGGGACTATGGTGCAAGCATGTTGTTCCGCATCGTGGCAAGAGCGCCTATGGAGCCATACTACCGAAGTGACGTTACCTATTTCGAGCGGCTTTGCCTGGAGACGATGATTGACTACTCCCCTGAAGAGTGGGCCCAGACGCTTCGGAGTAACTTCGGGACTACCATGGTCGGCTGATGGTGGCGCCGCGTGCGCGTGCGACGAGGTCCGCTACCTTCGGGTAGAACCCGGCGAGAGTGTATGCCTGCAGTCGCTGGAGCGCGCCGGATCTCTTTGACGACATCCGGCCAATCTCGACTCGCCGATCCAACCCAGACGCCCTGAATCAGTCACAGGCGTCGGTCCTTGGTGGTGTTAGAGCGACAGTCGTCAGACGACGATCATCTGTCGGCGTCCAACCGGCTAACTCCATGCGCGACGCTAACGCCGTGCCAAATGCTAATTGAGGGCTCCAGCGAGCGCAGGTCGGTGCTTCGTGGCGTCAATGGGAGCTCAAGTCACCGATGTTGGCTGCGCTGTGAGCACGTCTGGGACATGGGTCAGTGTGCAGCGATCGGTGGAGAACTACCGGGGTATAGACGTGTACTTGAACTCGTTGAACTCCGGGTAGTTGGTCATCGTATCGAGTACGCGGTCGATCGTTGATCGAGCGACCTTGGCGTCGCCATTAGGTCGATGCATGACCCTCACAAAGGCAGCTTGGTTGTTGATCATAAAGGTGGGGACTCCGAAGACATGGTGCTGTTCAACAGAGGCGAGATGCTGCTTCTTG
>DAHXNM010000316.1 GCA_027365375.1 Ferrimicrobium sp.
TGAGCATGACCAACTGATCATCATCCAATGCATCAAGTCCCTTGAGAAGGGCGTCTCGAAGCAGGCTCTCGGCAACTTGCTTGTCCGGGCTAGCGATATCGATCTCGGGTTCAAGAATGGGGATGAGGCCTTTGGCAAGGATGCTCCTGGCGATCTCGAATTGCTGGTCCACCACCGCCTGTACGCCAACGGGATCGGCTAGCTGGATAAAAGACCGCATCTTTGTACCGAAGACTCCCTTTGCGATCGCCTTGTCCAACAGGGCATCCAAGCCGGGCATCGGGTTCATGCAGCGGGCCCCGTTGGCCTCAGGGGCCAGACCCTTATCGACCTTCACGAAGGGAACCACCTGCTTGTGGCCCCACAGATAGGTCGCGGCATCGACCCCCGCAAACTGTCGATCGAGCGTGTCTTCAAAGAGGATAGCTCCGAGGACATGATCACCGCCAAAACTCGGATTGGTAACGATTCTCTCTCGCATGGCGTGCATCAGCGATAGCATCTGTTCGTCCGAATCGTAGGACTCGCGAGGAATACCATAGAGCTCGAGGGCGCCAGGTGTACTTCCACCACTTTGATCGAGCGCCGCAATAAAGCCAGCACCGCGGGTCATCTGTTCAAGCTGTTCCGTGTTCATACCTGTCTCCGATCTGATGAGATTCGTCAAGCTTGGATCCTTCCGCTAAGGCTAACACGGACCTAATTCAATCGATCCGCCCTCCCGTAATCGATCCCCTCACCGCATCAGCACAACGATCACAAGACACCTGGAATGAGCGCACTGATCGACCTCACCCATGGCTTGAGCCCACGTCACGGCACCGCAACGAGGTGACAACTGTGGGTGCAAGAGATTGCGGAGGAAAAGCCTGAGTGGCTTCGGACACTGCGAGCCATACATTTCTGACAGCACACTCCTTCCAGCACCGCCTTGGCTGATCTTGGGAGATGCGCGGTCGGACACCACCATTGACCACCCATGGTTCACGACAAGATCCATCTTGACCCCAGGATCTGAGTCCGCACCCATCTGGGACTCGCCCCAGCCATCTAGCACGAGCCTGTCAGGCATTGAGATGCTCCCATTTGGCGGCCCATGACACTGTCGTCTACAATCTGTTTGTCGCGACAATGACCGCTCTCTCTTGAGATACCCGAATAGACCGGTCTTGGCGATGGATCAACGAGTTGGCGAGGAGCGGACGTGACCACTGAAAGTAGAAGACGCATCACTGTGGCTCAGGGGGACGGAATCGGCCCCGAGATCATGGAGGCGACGCTGCGAATTCTCGCCGAGGCGGGGGCAGATCTCGAGATCGAACGGATCAAGGTTGGAGCACAGGTCTTTGACCAAGGGATTACCTCGGGAATCGAACCAAAGGCATGGGATTCGCTGCGGCGCACCAAGGTCCTCTTAAAGGCGCCGATCACAACTCCACAAGGTGGCGGATTCAAAAGCGTCAACGTCACCATTCGCAAAACTTTTGGCCTCTACGCCAACATTCGACCCTGTATCTCTTACTCTCCTTTCATACCCACCCAACACCCGGGGATGGATCTCGTCATCGTCCGTGAAAATGAAGAAGACCTCTATGGCGGCATCGAACATCGTCAGACCCAAGATGTGTTTCAAACCCTCAAACTTATCACCCGACCCGGCAGCGAACGCATCATTCGCTATGCCTTTGAATACGCACGCCGCTACCATCGCCACAAGGTGACAAGCTTCACCAAAGACAACATCATGAAACTCTCCGACGGCACCTTCCACAAGATCTTCGACGAGGTGGCGGCCGAGTATCCGGAGATAGAGGCCGAGCACTGGATCATCGATATTGGCACGGCGAAACTTGCCACCGCACCCGAGCAGTTCGATGTCCTCGTCCTGCCAAACCTCTACGGCGACATTTTATCTGACGTAGCCGCCGAGATCACCGGCTCCGTCGGGCTGGCCGGTAGCGCCAATATCGGCGATGAGATCGCCATGTTCGAGGCCATTCATGGCTCGGCACCCCCACTAGCTGGCCACAACATCGCCAACCCCTCTGGTCTCTTGATGGGCGCCGTCCTGATGCTGGTCCATCTGGGCCTCGGGTCGGTTGCGACTCGGGTCCATAACGCATGGCTCTGCACGATCGAAGACGGCATTCATACCCCTGACATCTATACCGATGGGGTATCAACAAAGAAGGTGGGCACCGACGCCTTCGCTGATGCCGTCATCGAGCGACTGGGCCGGACCCCGGAGCGACTCCTTGCTGCTCACTACCCAGCGTCAGAGGAGCCGATCATCGTCAAGCTCAAAGAACGTCCAATAGAGATCAAGACGCTTGAGGGAATCGATATCTTTCTCGAGTATCGGGGGGACGTGAACCAGCTTGGACAGCAGATCGAAGCGCACCTCAACCCGAACCTCACGTTGGTCATGATCAGCAATCGTGGGCAAAAAGTCTATCCAAATGGAGCTGCTGAGACGTTTTGCGTCGATCACTGGCGCTGCCGGTTCCAGGCACGTGTGCCTGGGGCTACTATCACTACTGCGGATCTGATCGACCAGCTGAATCGGCTCGACGCAGCAGGGCTCCCGTTCATCAAAACAGAGGGGCTCTACGCCTTTGACGGCGTACCTGGATATTCCCTGAGCCAAGGGCAATAGACACGCACAGGGCGTCGACTAGGAGGTCAGTGCTCGCGCACTCGTCAGATCGAAGCCAAGAGCACCGCCAGGAGACCCGTCAAGAAAATCCCATCGAAGGTCCCGGCACCGCCGATGGAGACGATGGATGCGCCGAGCGTCCTCGTCTTGTTGAGATTCGAGAGGTCAGCGCCGATGAGAACGCCCATCACACC
>DAHXNM010000335.1 GCA_027365375.1 Ferrimicrobium sp.
GAGTGTTGGAGGTGCCTTTCGCTGCTGTCATAGCGTGCCCTTTCGTTTTTCGTTATTGAGCTGGCATATACGTGGCAATGGCGCCACGACGCCAAATAATTTGCAATCAGAGACAACGCCTCTACTCCTGTGCTATTCCATTGGGTGGACTCTCGAGGCTTCAACAACCGCAGATTTCGGAGTTTTCGGACACATGGATAGGGTGGGTCGCCGAGATAGCCATACTGAATCGGGCAAGAAGTTTGCCGAAGAGATAGTCGTGTCACGCCCCCGAATCATTATGTGTGCAATCAGATAATTGCTGAGACTCTCAGCTAGAGAGGACCGCTCGGTAGGAGAAATCAGTTAAGCCTGTTCGCTTCTGAAGAGCAAAATATCTGACTATGTCAAACGGGCAGAGGAAGTTGAGTCGGCCGCATCGAGAAGATCTTGGCGGCGAGGGCTTAGAGTCCCGATTGTTTGGGGTCTTGACGTCCACTGACTTGGAACTACTCAGAAAACGGAACACATTACTCCCGTACACTTGGACGAATTGTCAGGTGGTAGACGTTGAAGCGCCCCGGGGTCTCCGTAAAACCTGGGAAGCTCCACACTCTAGGCCCATGAGGACTATCGCGAGCCAAGGCTGAGCGGATGCTGCGCACAATCTGCCATGGCTTACGAAAGCCTTCCAATGCAAGAGTGCATGCAGGGTTGGTGATAGCCTAGAACGCAGCGAATGGGTCCGACTGGGATCATTGGCTAAGGTGGCAGCTAGCGATTGGTGTGCGGATCCGAAAGAGGGATCAGCTGACCATCCGATAGGGTTGGTCGTGGATCCGAACCAGCTGGTCTCTGGCGGAGCGATGGAGAAGGGCGGAAAGTGTGATTGGTCCAGAGCAGATGGAAACTGGATATGAAAGCCAACTTGACCACCTCGATCGCGAGATCGCGACCGTGGTAAAGGAGACCCAGGCGGCTTTGACTGCGGCTCGGAAGGCTCAACGAGCGAGTGCAAGTGGCAACCAAGGCGAACTCATCGCGGCGATCACTGCTGTTCATGAACGACTGGCTGACCTCCAACACATGACCAGTGAGCTGCTAAAGAGCGCCGATTACGATCTTGCATCGTGGATGGAGTCTGGCGGTTATCAACGGGAGCTCATGGAGCTGGCTGCTGCCGCCCATCTCCCGATGGTCGAGTCCGATTCGAGGCTCTTGTGTTACCCTTCGGTACTCCAAATACTCCCCGGAGATCTGGCGATCACCATCGATCGCAAGCGGGTACGTGAGATTCGCCCCAGCCGGGTCGTAGCTCAGCTGCGCGCCAATAGTCAGCGGCGTTCGCGTTTCCGACCAGAGCCTTTCCTCGAGGCACTCGCCTCGGTATACGATTTGTGGATAGCCCATCGGGGAGGGCGCCCGGGTTCTCATGTCAAGCTGATCCACCTGTACTCAATCCTCACGCTGCTCAATGGTTCGCGTGCCTACTCCAAGCAAGAGTTTGCCCGTGATGTCTACCTCCTCGATCAGAGTGGTTGTATCGAGACAAAAGATGGTCGAATTCTCCGCTTTGCTGCAAGTGCGTCGACCCGTAGTGGTGGTCTGTTGGAGACGGTAGCAAAGGGTGGCCAGGTCAAGATCTATTCGACGATTGCATTCGAGGACGCCAATGCTTGATACTGATCGCTACTGCGATTTTCTTCAGACTCATTACTTCCGGAGCTACATCCCTGAGGGTGGCGCCACCGTCAAGTTCTGCATCGGCGAGCCGGCGAGCCTCGGTCGGATCGAGGCGTCTCTGCCAGAGATGGCACGACAGGCTGGCATGGTGAGCGTCACCATCGATGCAGCAAAAACCAAAGTACAGATGATCGACCAGCTCTTCTCTGCGATCGCCCGCACCCTTGACTGGGACCAGCTCGCTAGGACGACGGTGAATCGGGTCTGCCACTCGTTGGGCTATGGCGTACCCGCCGAGAACCAACGTATCTCTCTCGCAGAGCTTGCCCAGCAGTATGGATATGATGCTCGCGAACTACTCCGCGATGTCAACCGTGGTTTTCAGTCCGATATCTTCAAGGACTATGCGATGGTGCAGGAGTTCCGGATTGCCATGATCCGTCTGTGCCAGTTTGAGTTCAAGACTGGACAGGTAACCGATGCTGAGGCTGATGCGATAAAGGCGTGGCTCCAAGGCGAACTGAGCCAGATCTCACTGCTGCGTAACACGCGAATCTTTCGCCGCATCACCCGAGCGAACGCTCGGTCTATGTTGTTCTCGTTGGTTCAGTGGTTGATCAAGAATGGTTACTCTGGGCTGTTGCTCACCCTCGATCTCCAGCAGTTCTTTCTGCCGCGGTACCGTGACGCGACTGATCTATCACTCAGGTACACGAAGGCCGCGATTGTCGACGCTTACGAATCCTTGCGTCAGCTCATCGACAACACCGATGAGTTTGGGCACATGGCGACGATCGTCTGTCTGCCGCCGGAGTTCGTCAATGATCGCACGCGCGGCTTGGATCTCTACCAGGCCCTCAAGCTCAGAATCTACGATGAGATCCGAGATGAGACTCGTGACAATCCATTCGGTGCATTGATTCGACTGGGAGAAGCTCACGAGGAGTTTTCGACTGTCTCAACAGTAAACGGAGATGTGTCATGACGCTTCTGGATCCAGGTGATGTACAACGGAGGACTGTGACAGCGCTGCGTGCGTTGGAGGCGCTACGTGCAGGAGTGCCCAATCGAGAGAGCGTGCTCCATCTGGGCACGATGCAGGCACAGGTGGTAGACAAGTACCTAGCAAATCTGGAGTTAACAGCTCGGCGGGCGAACTGGGAGCCGACGGATCGCGCCTCGGCGGGCTTGCTCATCTCGGGTGGCTTTGGCAGTGGCAAGAGCCACCTCCTGGAGTACCTAGCCCAGCGAGCCCTCCAGCAGAACTTTGTTGTGTCGCGGGTCGTCATCTCTAAGGAGACGCCCCTCTACAATCTCGCAGCTGTCTATCGGGCTGCGATAAATGACGCGCGCGTACCCGGCAGACCGGGGTCGGCGATCACCGAGATTGCTACTGGACTCCAAACAGACTCGCTCCGCTTTGCCCAGCTATACCGATGGCTGGCGACGGACGGGAGCTTTGTTGATCATCGCTTGACGTCGACTCTGCGAATGTTTGAGCAGTTTGCAGGTGGTGATGAGGAGTTCGTCGATAAGATTCTCCAGTTCTGGGCTGGCGATCAATTCGCTGTCGCAGAGATCCGTCGACGACTGCGCGAAGCCGGTTGGTTGAGCGAGTACAACATCCGCTCGACGCGAGAAGATGTTCTATGTCGAGATCGATTGTCATTCGTCTCGCGACTCATCGGGGCGGCAGGCTACTCGGGTTGGGTCATTCTTCTCGATGAGGTGGAGTTGATCGGAAGGTACTCGCTACTCCAACGTGGTCGAGCGTATGCAGAGCTCGCTCAATGGTTGCAGGGGGCGAGCTACGATCCACAGGCTCCCGTAACCACCGTGCTCACAACCGTAGACGACTTCGAGAGCGAGGTCTTGGTTGCGCGGAACGATCTTGAGAAAATTCCGGTGCGCCTCGCGGCAATGGCACAGGGTTCGCCCCAACTCCTCGAATTGGCAAAGCGGGGTATGGAACTCCTGCGTGATCATCAGATTCGCCTGGAACCCCCGACGAATGAAGAGCTTGATGTCACCTACCGTGCGATCAAAGCGTTGCACGGGGAGGCGCTCCAATGGGATCCACCCGATGTGCACGGTATCGAACGTCTCCCGTCCAACAGGATGCGTCAGTATGTGCGATCTTGGATTAACGAGTGGGATCTGATCTATCTCGATCCAAGCTATACCCCTTTCACGCTGTCAACAGACGTAAAGGTTGATCTTCGTGAGTCGATTCAAGGGGAGGATGAACCCACCTCGCCTTGGTGAGTGTGATCGCATGCTCTCGGATGTCGTCGCACTGATCCTGGCTAGCGAGGGGTGCAGTACCCTCGATGAACTTGGTGAGGCGCTCTCCAGTTCGCTTCTGTCAGCGCACCCCACGCACGATTCGCTCTTAGCGGTACTTGGGGATGGGGGTCTGTTTGAACCCTGCGCGGTTGACGCAGAGGCGTGGTCGCTTAATGGCCATTGTCCGCATCGCTCCCATGCGATAGCAGCAGACGCATCGCTAGGCCTTGAGGGATTCCCCTCGATGTTTGGGTGGCAACGTGAAGCGTTGGAGGCATGGCGCGCGGCTGGTTCGCGCGGTCTGATTGAGGCCGTCACCGGGGCGGGGAAGAGTTTGGTGGCGCTGCACGCGATCCGAGAGATCGTCGCTCAAGGTGGGCGCGCCCTCGTTGTTGTCCCAACCGTTGAACTTGAGGCGCAATGGCTGCTCCAACTCCAGGCGGCTTTTGCCGGGCAACATGTCGTTGCAGCCCTACGTGATATGCAAAGGTAAAACGTACGCATCGGTTCCAAAAGCTGGGATTCCTTGAGGGTATTCATTTCTCGTTGTCCGCTCTATCGCCTTAGCTTGATGTGAAAGGAGTAGGCCCTGTGTCCGTTTCTTAACCAGCGACTCAAGGTCAATG
>DAHXNM010000373.1 GCA_027365375.1 Ferrimicrobium sp.
CAGACTTGCACTCGAAGACGCTGACGCCGTCATCACGAGTGGTGGGCTAGGGCCTACCCAGGACGATATCACCAGAGAGGCGATCGCCGAGGTGTCCGGGCGACGGTTGCGCGAGGACCCTCGTGTTCGTGCGCTAATCGAGGAGTTGTTCACCGCCAGAGGGCGTCCGATGTCGGCTAATAACTACCGGCAGGCGATGGTTCCAGAGGGTGCAACCATCATAGAGCAGCGCAAAGGCACGGCGCCTGGTTTGATCGTTCCTGTAGGGGACAAGGTTGTCTTTGCCCTCCCCGGGGTTCCATATGAGCTCGATGATATGCTCGCTAACGAGGTGCTAGCTGAGTTGCGGCTTCGGCGCAGCGAAACTACCGTTATCCGATCGCGAGTACTTCGAACCTGGGGGTTGGGAGAGTCACGTCTCGCTGAGTTGATGGCGCCGCGTTTCGATGAGCTCGAAGGCTCAAACGTGACCATTGCTTTTCTCGCGTCTGGAATCGAAGGCGTGAAGGTTCGATTTACCGTCGGCACCGCAAGCGAGGCAGAAGCTCTTGATCTGCTCGATCGCGAGGAGGAGCGTGCCAGGCAACTCCTTGGTGACTACGTTTTTGGGGTCGACGAGGATACTCTTGAGTCGGTCGTCGCTCGACTAGCGATCGCCGAGCATGTCACTATTGCTGCTGCTGAATCGCTTACTGGAGGGATGGTGGCCTCCCAGCTCGTGCGCGTTCCGGGGGCTTCTGAGTGGTTCCGTGGCGGCGTGGTGAGTTACGCCACAGCCGTCAAGGAGCAGTTGCTCGGTGTGACGGCGGCATCGGTGGTGTCTGAGGATGCTGCACGGATGATGGCTGAGGGGGCGGCACGGCTGATCGGTAGTGATATTGGTATCGCGACCACCGGAGTGGCTGGTCCTGAGATGCTTGAGGACCAGGCTGTTGGTACGGTTTGGTTTGGAATGAGCTATCGGGGGCGATCGGGGGCACGAAAGGTCCAGCTACTCGGAGATCGTGAGAGGATACGGACCTATGCGACGGCTACCGCGCTCGACTTGGTGCGACTTACGTTGAGTGGCTCTGGACGTGGTTTTACCCTTCTCTAAGCTGACGAGGCCATCGCTTGCTTGGAGGCTGATGGCGAGGCAAGTCAAGCTCAGCCAGTTGCCTCAGCGGGTTGCGCGAGAATATATGCGATCAAATGTACTAGTTGTCAGAGCGTCGATCTAGTCTATGGATAAGCGTTGACGAGGAGGAACTGTGGAACGGGATAAGGCACTTGATATAGCGATAGCCCAGATTGAGAAGCAATTTGGCAAGGGTTCGATCATGCGGATGGGCGAGGCTCCGCAGATGGCGATAGAGTCGGTCTCGACTGGGGCCATGGCTCTCGACCTTGCGCTCGGTGTTGGGGGTCTTCCACGTGGACGAGTTGTGGAGATTTTTGGTCCAGAGAGTTCAGGCAAATCGACTCTTGCCTTGCATGTGGTAGCGGAGGCACAGCGCATCGGCGGCAACTGCGCCTACATCGATGCCGAGCATGCTCTCGACCCGGTCTACGCCCAGGCGATAGGTGTCGATATAGATGGTCTCTTGATCTCCCAACCTGACTATGGAGAGCAGGCGCTTGAGATCTGTGATGTTCTCATCAGGTCAGGTTCAATCGATGTCGTCGTCATAGATTCGGTCGCTGCACTCACGCCGCGCGCGGAGATCGAGGGCGACATCGGAGATGCACACGTGGGGCTGCAGGCACGTCTCATGTCGCAGGCGATGCGCCGTCTCACCGCTAATTTGAATCACACCAACACGCTCGCAATCTTTATCAATCAGTTGCGCGAGAAGATCGGTGTGATGTATGGCTCTCCAGAGGTGACTCCGGGTGGTCGTGCACTCAAGTTCTACTCATCGGTTCGACTCGATATCCGTAAAGTGGAGATCATCAAGGACGGTACCGAGATGGTTGGTTCGCGAACACGGGTCAAGGTTGTGAAGAACAAGTGCGCACCGCCATTCAGACAGGCGGAGTTCGATATCATGTACGGTCAAGGTATCTCGCGTGAAGGCTCGATTCTAGACGTGGGGGTTGAGCTTGGCTTGATCAAGAAGTCGGGTTCATGGTATACCTACGAAGGTGAGCAGCTTGGCCAGGGTCGGGAGAATGTTAAGACGTTTCTCGCGGCGAATCCTCAGTTGATGGCCGAACTCGATCAGAAGATCCGCGAAAAGGTCAGCGGCACAGTAGTCGATGGCCTAACTCATGGAATGCTGCCAGCCGATGATGAAGAGGCGTTCTCGGAGACCTCGAACTAAGTCGCGGTCACCCTCCTCACGGCGTAGGTCGCTCTAGATGTAGATTTTGCGAAGTGGCAGGTTGGTCCAGTGATGCTGGACCAACCTGCCTTCATCATGTCTTGGCGATCCCGGACACGCCGTTCGCTGGCGGTCATCGCAGTGCAAGTCTGGTGTTCGCTTTCGTGCAGGTTGAGATGACCCTCGACATTCTGCTCATGGTACTGGAAACTGGGGTGAGAGCGGCGTCAAGATGACCTTGGGAAAATGTGTCTACGGTCAAATCAAATTCCCGTGGCTGCCTGTAATACAGTAAAGCAGTATTACTGCTAAGTTCCAATCGTGGCTAAGACACCAACCTTCGTCACGGTGCGGAGCCGTGGTCTCATCGCTATTGCAGTCTCGATCCGACGTCACTTCGGCTTGGACGAGCCTGGAGTGCAGGTCGAGGTGACTGCCGCGCGAGGACGAGACTGTCCTTCGCCCACACGTTACGGTGCCGCCGGATCATGCGTGGTTCTGGACCGAGCGTTGGCAGCAGATGGAGCGCGAGGCGGAAGGTGATATCGCTGTTGGACGAGTCGCGGCCACCGAGGACGTTCACGAACTTCTCTCCGATCTTGACTGGCGAGGTTTGAGCGAACTGAACTGTTCAAGGCCGACCACCGACGGCTATCCGAGTACGAGGGTGAGATGTTTAGCCAAATCTCCAATGCTGGGTGTGATCGCGTTATTGCGACTCGTGAACCATCATCATGACCAGCCAGCCTGCGGGTGAATGGAGTCGTCAACGCAGCTGGAATCTTCGAAGTGAGTTGGAGTTTCAGTAGTACCGACGGTCGAGCCACTTGGTAGTGGACAACTGTTATTACCACTGATGGAGTGTCAGTACTGGTGGTGTGCTGGAGTCGGCTCGCTGGTCACAAGAGTTTTTCAGAGCCATGATTGGTTGAAAGGGCTGTCCAGTAGGATGCGCACGGTATTTCCAATGTGCAGCCGGTTATGTTGGCCCTCCGATGCGGGCTTATTTTTGGACGCGTGAAGAAAGCCCGGCTTTCTTGGTCGCTGTTGACGCTATTAGCTGCTGGTTTGGTCTGAAGCCGGACGAATCTCTCTGCGTTGACAGGAGGAGATTGTGTGAGTGGTGTGCGTGTTCTGGTGCGCCTGGCTTCTCCGCGACAGATCGCTGGCCCACTAGACTTCTCGATCAGATGAAGAGTTTTTACGTCAAAACATTTGGCTGCCAGATGAATGAGAACGACTCCGAACGGATTGTGACGATTCTGAGGCGTCAGGGCATGACTCCTGCCGTCTCTGAGGAGGTTGCGGATGTGGTCGTGTTCAACACCTGCACCATACGAGAGAATGCTGACAACCGTTTTTTCGGACAGGTCAACAAGTTGCGTGAGCGTAGAGCCGTCGATCCGGGGATGCGCATCGTGGTTGCTGGATGCCTAGCACAGGGCGAGCAAGCAGCGATCTTTAAACGGGCGCCTCATGTCGATGTGGTGGTGGGAACTCACGCGCTTGGATCGATTGCACAACTCCTTGAGCGCAGTGACGAGGAACGTCATGTGATCGACGTAACCGAGGCTAGCGACGGGTTGGATCCGTTGGCTGATCTCGCGGCTGAGCCAACCGATGGCCATAAGGCTTGGGTCACAATCCAGACCGGATGCGACAACAACTGTGCTTTTTGTATCGTCCCGCAGGTGCGCGGTGGAGAGGTGAGTCGGCCGTTTCAGGCTGTGGTCGATGAGGTGCGAAGCTTGGCTTCTCAAGGTGTCACCGAAGTTACGTTGCTTGGTCAGAATGTGAACTCATACGGTCGAGATCTCACCCGACGCATGCGTCGGGTGGAGGTCGAGTCTGGAGATCGCGGATTCTTGGCCGGTCAGGTCTATGTCAGTGACTCGATTCCAAGGATTCGACCTCTCTTCGCTGACCTGCTGAGGGCTGTCGGTGCGGTCGATGGCATACGTCGTGTTCGCTTTACCTCGCCTCATCCGAAGGATATGCGCGAAGAGACCTTCCAAGCGATGGCTGAATCTCCCATGGTTTGTGAGAGCCTTCATTTTCCGCTGCAATCTGGTAGTGACCGGGTCTTGGCGGCTATGCACCGTGGGTATCGTGGCGAACGTTTCTTCGAGAAGCTCCAGTTAGCCAGGGAGATCATCCCGGATCTTGCTGTCACGACCGATATTATTGTCGGTTTTCCCGGGGAGACCGAGGATGACTTCGAGGCGACGCTAGAGTTGGTCGCTCGTTGCGAGTTTGACTCTGCTTTTACCTTTATCTACTCTCCGCGTCCCGGTACCGAAGCTGGCGAGTGGCGGGATCGTTTTATCGCGCCAGAGATCATTGCAGAACGTTTTGAGCGACTCAAGCTTGTAACCGAACGTAGCGCGGCCGCTAAACATCACGCACGAATAGGCAGGATTGAAGAGGTCTTGGTCGATGGTCCATCCAAACGAGATGTTACCGTCGCCTCTGGTCGAACCCGGCAGAACAAATTGGTTCACGTTGCTGGTCTAGACGGCGATCGTTATAGAGGTGACTACGTCAATGCTCGCATCTTCGATGCTGGGTCGCATTTTCTCCATGGTGAGTTGCTGGCGCGCGATTGAGAGTTTGGTCGTCTGGCTAGCTCGTCATGTGGCCGATGAGTTCCTGATCGACTGGCGATAGCTGAAGCGCCACCCTGCTAGAGGGTGAGGCGATTTGCGGAGCCATCGCATCGGACAGTGGCGATCTGATCGTCGTGCGATAGCTGTGTGGTGACCTTATTGAGCTGATTGCCAGGCATGGGTCTGGGTCTGTCACCAAGGCGACATGAGAGCGTCGAGTTCTCCGCGGTCACCGACCGATGGTGATGTCGCGACCTTCGCTTGATTGGAGGCTCTCTGAACCCTCCGGCGCTCTGGCGAGTGGACATCGTCGTCGAGAGGAGCGTAGCCTAAGCGGAGAGCTCCCCAGTGAAGACCGGAGACGTAGATGGGGGCAGATGCATCTTTCATAAGCCGGTATTCGCCGCCTCCCATGTCGCGTCGGTAGGTCTGGAGGAGGAAATCGTTACGACTACGCGCCGCGTTGATTCCTGTGGTGTCGTCGAAGAATCGGTGATTGCGACAGTGTGCTGCGTTCCAAACGGGATCGGCGGTCGGC
>DAHXNM010000361.1 GCA_027365375.1 Ferrimicrobium sp.
GTGCGGATGCTGGCTACATACCGATTCCTGCGAAGGATAGAGCCGCCAGAATCAGCATGATGATGCCGGCCAACGTATAAAGCAGCCGTTGGGAGAGGTGCTGGGTGAAGCGTGTCAGCGCTACCGCGGTCGTAATAGATACACCCATACCAATGGTTGAGGCGAGCCCAACGAAAAAGGGTGAACCGGTAGCGAGGGCGAAGCCTGCCGTGGTGGCTTGGGTGACGTCGCCGAGTTCAGCTAGGAAGAAGATTACGAAGATCATGATCCAACTGCTGGAGCGCCGATCATCCTCTGACTCCTCCTCCTCTCCCCGGAAGGCCTTGATGATTAGGAATATTCCGATTATCGCTAGAACGATCCCGGTGACGATATGTATCAGAGATCCTTTGAGCAGGAGCCTGATCGAGTTGGCGAGAAAGGCGACTATGAAGGCCTCGAGGCCAACAGCGGCGATCGCGGCTGAGACAGTTTTCATCGCTCCGTTGCGTCGACTTAGGAGTACAGCAGCCACCATCGATTTATCGGTGAGCTCGGCCGCGAGGGTGACCACCAGGATCAGCAGGAACTCGGTTAGGTTCACGATCGGCTGTGTTCGGTGATGGTCGCAGCGCTTAGCGCGGAGCGTGACGCAGATAAAGCAAACGAGAATCGTTGGGTGATCATGTACTTGTTCAGCACGGATCCTGTCTGCATTTCATCACACCTGATCCCTTTCGATTGAGAACGCCAGTGGCTGAACCGAGCCCGTTATGGGATTGATTCCCTAGCCTAGTGTCACTCGCGTATTATTGAGAGCGGGAGGCTTGCGAGCGTCAATCAGATCTGAACCGCGTTGTTGGTCGATGCTCTTCGGCGATCCAATCGATATACAAGCCTCTTTCTTGTCGAGCACAGGTCAGTTCTTCGTGAACGAAAGCGATATAGCTGGTAGAACGAGCTCCTGGCTGGCCTTAGCTGTTGTGTAGCGCAATCGCTGCTGTCGAGACTCTAGGTTTAGTGACAGGCTTCGCTTTGGTCTGAAGCTACCACTAAGGACTGGTTGGCGGGCCTGACGTGCGCTTGAAATACGTAGAAATGTCTTCTGGTCAACTCGTGGGCGAGGGGGGACTTGAACCCCCACGAGGTTGCCCTCACAGGAACCTGAATCCTGCGCGTCTACCAATTCCGCCACTCGCCCAGAGGACTCATCATAACCCGAAAAGAGCCCTTCTGCTATACTACTTGACGTATCAGGGGCAAAAGAAGGCTGGTTTCATCGATTCCTGGTTATAGTGCTAATGGAGTGGGTCTCGAATCGTTCGAACGTAAGATCGCGGCTGTGGTTGAGTCAATCTTTTCCAAGGGCAGTCCGCGTGGCATTGAACCAGCTGAGCTGGGGCGTAGACTCGTGCGCGAAATGGAGCGCTCGAGTCGCGTTGGCGTGCGTTCGAACATCGCTCCCAATTTGGTCACAGTAGCCTTGTCGCCGGAGGACCTGCAGGAGTTGCGACCATTGCGAAACCGGGTAGAGGGTGAGCTTCGGGTGCTGGCCGAGGAGACGGTCGAGGCCGGAGATTACGAGCTGCTTGGTCCGATCGTACTCCAGCTGATCGAGGACGCTGAACTCAAATCAGGGACGTTCTACATCGATTGTGACTTCCGCGAGGAACAGGGGTTTGCTGACCGATGGGAGCTGGTGTTCGCAGATGGTACTCAGGTTAAACTTGGCCTTGGAACGCATGTGATCGGCCGACTCGCCGGATCTGCTGTATTCGTTGACGACCCCAGAGTCTCCAGGCGTCATGCTGAGATTGTGGTCGAGGAGGGTCGTGTGACTGTTTTCGATGCTGGTTCTACCAATGGAACTTTCGTTAACGGCGCCAAGATCTCCCGCCCGACCGACCTAAACCCGGGAGACGTGGTAACTGTTGGAACGACGGATCTCACGGTACGCAAGGGTTAATCGATGCCGCTTCTACTATTGAGCGCGTTGAAATACGTGTTGATCGCACTGATCTGGTTGTTCTTTCTGTTTGCCATGCGTGCAGTCTGGCGGGAGACGCGAAGACAAGCACGTACTACCGTGGCGACTAATCTTGTGGCCGTGCCGATAAATGAACCGGCGCCAAGTGCTGTTGCTGTCGGCACCCACAGGGAGAAGGGTTCTGGGAAGGTATTGGTACTAGAGGGGCCTTACTCCGGCAAGACGTTCACATTCGAGACCCCGGCGCTGCTCGGTCGGGATTCGGGATGTTCGATCGTCTTGTCTGAGGATACGTTCGTCTCTCAACGCCATGCCGAGATCTACCTTGATCGTCGTCACATCATCGTGACAGACCTGGGTTCGCGGAATGGCACCTTCGTCAACGGCGATCAGATCGATGCACCGATGCGGGTCACGAAGGGTGATGTCATCCAGCTCGGCAAGACTGCCTTGAAGGTCGTGGCTAAATGAAGATTAGCTATGCCGCGAAGACCGATCCGGGGCGAGTGCGAGCGCAAAATCAAGACCGGCTCTACGCCGATGGTTCGCTGTTCATAGTCGCTGACGGCATGGGTGGTCATGCAGGTGGTAACGTAGCCGCCGAGGTAGCCGTTACAGAGACGGTGGCATCACTGAAGGCGGGGAATGAGCCCGAGCTAGCAATACAGACAGCGAACCGCTCGATACTAGAGCGCGCTGCCAGCGAAGTTTCGCTTGAAGGTATGGGTACGACCCTGACGATGGCCTTGGTTGATACCAGCGAGTCGGTGGCTGACATTTTCAATGTGGGCGATTCACGTGCCTATCTACTGCGATCAGGACAACTCACCCAGCTAACCAACGACCATACCTTTGTTCAGGAGCTGGTGGACGCTGGTTCTATCACGCATGAACAGGCAGCCACCCACAGGGCCAGGCACGTTTTGACTCGGGTGGTTGGTGTGGCCATGGAGGTTGAGCCCGATCATTTTCGAGTTCCATTGCAGTACGACGATGTTATTTTGCTGTGCTCGGATGGCCTCATCAACGAGGTGTCCAATCTCGAAATCGCACAGGTCTTGGCTAGCCGTATGCCTGAAGACGCCTCCGATGTGTTGGTTCGAATGGCGAACCAACACGGCGGCAATGACAACATCACCGTTGTGGTGGTGAGGCTGGGTAACCCAGATCGCGAGGCAGTGCTGCTGGCCGAGGATGCCCAGTTATCGATGGAGGCACCGGAGGTTATCCCGCGGTCTGAACGCTCGTTGAAGACGAATCGGATCCCATCACCGTTGCCTAACCACATGACCGAACGATCCGCAATCTCGCGCCCGCTTGTTCGGGCTACACTGTTCCTCTTCTTGTTGGCGATCTTTGCAGGCGTCGTAGTGGTGGCCATCGATATCTACGTGCAGCACTCCTACTTTGTGGCGGCTCTTGGAAACCGGGTAGCAATCTACCAGGGAAGACCAGGAGGTGTTTTGTGGTTCAATCCTCATGTTGTTGACCTGACCGGCGTGCGACTAGATCGACTCGCTGAAGGAGTTAGGACTCAAATTCAACATGGGATTAGCGAGGGTTCGCTCGCACAGGCAAAGCAGTTCGTCCATAACGCGACCCAGCAGTTCCAAGCGACGACGATTGCATTCGGGGGCCTGGGGTGAGGCGACGTATCACCTTGGTAGGCGCGCTTTTTTTGCTGATCTTTGCAGTACTGTTTCTTCAGCTCAACGATCTTCAGATAGCGAAGGCTAATAGTCTTGCCAATGCGCCCGGCAACTATTCTGCGATTATCAAGGCGTTTTCGACACCGCGTGGTGAGATCTTGACCGCAAACGGTCAGGTGATGGCGGGCACAGTGCCCTCTAAGTCGCAGTATAAGTACCAGCGTGTCTACCCTCATGGTTCGCTTTACGCTGACGTAACTGGTTACTACTCGTTGATCTATGGAACTTCAGGGCTCGAGTACGAGTACAACAAGTATCTCGCCGGTCACATAGCGGCGCCGAGTTCGCTTGGCCAGCTCTTCACCAAGAGTTATACCACCGACTCTGTAGTCACGACGTTGCAATCTAGCTTGCAACAGACGGCATATAAGGCCCTGGGTTCGCTCAAGGGAGCCGTCGTCGCCCTTAACCCAAAGACTGGTGCCGTGTTGGCGATGGCGTCGAATCCAACCTATAACCCGGCCCCGTTGGCGTCTGCGAATGGAACCACCGAGGAAGACGCTTGGAAAAGTGACATCGCAAACTCACAGCAGCCACTCTTGAATCGGGCAATCTCCCGTGCCTATCCGCCCGGTTCGACCTTTAAGATCGTCACCACGTCTGCCATTTTCGACCATGATCCGAAGTTGGCTCGCGTCAACTTCCCACCAGTAGCCACGATCGCACTCCCGCAGACCAGCCATCATCTGCATAATTATGCCTATGAGGTGTGCGGTGGCGAACTTCCGGTACTTCTGGCCGTATCGTGCGATACCGGCTTTGCGCAGATCGGTCTGCGTCTAGGCGCCTCGAACCTCCATAGCGAAGCCG
>DAHXNM010000367.1 GCA_027365375.1 Ferrimicrobium sp.
GGTGTATGATCACGACCGCAAGATCCAAGTACTCGGCCAAGGTAGCGTTGGGGCCTTCCAAGATGGAGAACCAGCTGAACTCTCGATCGTCAGTGCCTTATTAGACAGACGCACGCTAGAGGTAGGCTAACTCCTCGAACACCGCTCGACCAAGTAGGTGTTGTGCCCATGGGGAGTCGGCTGGTTCTCTACATGGTGCAGTGCGCGAGCAGCTTCTTCCCATGTCCTGACAACACTCAGGGTCAACGAGCTACGCGGTCACAAAAGCCAAGAAACCAGATAGGTCCGTCGCTCCCACCACCATGACATCGGCGAGACATCCGCAAAGCGTCATAGACTCCAACACTCGTAAACCAGATTCTGACCCAAGAACTGACAGATCTATAGACAGCAGATCCAGGACTCGCTCTCGGTCTTTGTGTCACCTCAGAACCCAAATAACAGATGCGGCGAAGATCAATTCGCTCCGCAGTGCACGCCTAACGCACCTAAGAAGCAGGCAGTGCAAAGGCGGGACTTCGGGTTTTAGTCGGGAATTTGGGCAGTAGTGACCACCTGCCGGGGTGAGTTTGGGAGGGCTGCGCGAGGCGTCCCAATCATGACCCAAACTGAACTCAATGGGGTTGCGATTGTCTCGGTGTTGAACAAATAGGAACGCAAACCCTGTCTGCGAGGCCGGGAACTTTCACAGTAGCGTGGAGGTTGTCGAGCTGAGCGAAGCAGCCCAGCAACTGCCGATGGGTGAGTCTAAGTGACATCCCCCGCCCTTACGGACGGGGCTTCCCGAGCTGCTTACGCAACTTTAGGCATGGTGGTGCGCTTCACTGGGTCTGGGTACTGTGTCTTGGTGGACTCAGCGTGCGATGTCCCTCCACGTCCGGTGACCGCAAGCCCTGCGGCAATGATGTTCTTGGCCGCATTCCGTCTACGTTATCCGTATAGCCACACGATAGACAGCAAAAGAGAGCTTGCTGTTGAATTGCAGACGAGCCCTCCTTGAGCTAGGTCTGCTTGAGCTAGGTCTGCTTGCGAGCCTCGGCTAGTTCATGGGCTTGGGTGTTGTAGGTGATCTTTTGTAATCGCTCCCGTCTCCACGAGTTACGTTGATCGAGCGCTAGGTTCCATGCATAGCGAGCGCCGGAGCAGTGACCCACAAGAACAGGAACTACCTGTTCTTGTGGGTATAGGTGCTCGCGAATGCTCATGCTTTTATTATGGATCGAGGGCCTGACAGTCTTAATTTCGAAATCTAATCGAGGTCGCCCTTACGGATGGGGCTTGCGCTCCTGCTTGATCAATCAGGACGACGGGAGATGTTCTCGCGCCATACGGTTAGCGCCGCGCCACAGCCAAACGTGGGACATCGCGCACCAACGTCTCCCATGCGATCTTGTATTCGATGCGATGATAGATATGGGCCACGAGAATGCGGTTAGATCGGATTTCGTCCCATGGTACCTCCGGTATCACACGGCGCACTTCTTCGGGAACCTTGTTGGCAGCATCGCCGATCCGATTAATGACCGCCTCACCCGCAAGACGCAAGAGGCGGTCGCCATTCCATGCGTCGATCCCCCGGTCAACGATCTCAGCAGCATCGGCAGCATCTAACAGGTCGTCGATGGTCTTCTCAATGGACCGTTGGTCATCGGAGCGGGTCACAGCAAAAGCGCATCGTGGAGAATGTCACCATCGTGCTCGGTCAAGCCGCCGGTACTCACGACATCGACGGATTTACCCAGGAGCGCCTCCAGGTCCCGCCAGAGGCCAACATAATCAACAAGAGTCCGACCACCGTCGAAGTCCACAAGAAAGTCGATATCGCTTTCTGTCCCTGCAGTACCCCTGGCTACCGACCCGAATACACGAAGATTCGAAGCGCCATGTCCGGCTGCAATACGCATGATATCGTCCCTGTGAACACGCAATTCCTCCAGAGTGGTGGGTCGTTTGCTATCAGCGCTGGTTTGGTTGGTCACTATAGTCTCATAGTACCCGCTAGTGGCAAGCAGAATCCCTCAAGTCGAGATTCGTGAGACCCAACCAGCGCCTTTTACAACCTCTTAAGTGACTCTTCGGACTTCTGTCGGGAATATAGCCAGCCGCAGCCACACGCCTGGGTGATTTTGCGAAGGCCACAGATGGGTGTGTAGGGATGCGAGCTGCTCTGCCACGTCGTGGAGTGATGTGGGTACTAGGATTGCAGCTCCAAGACTCAAACTCACTGATAAGGCAACTAGATTCGCAACACGAGCGGTTGGTCGCGACGGACGATCGGTGACTAGAGAGCTCGATTGTGATTGGTACATGATCAATGATTCCGTCCGTGTGTACCAGGCTCCTCTTGTTGAGGATCCCAACCGTTTTGGCTCTGTCGACTCACTCGGACTCGCGGAGACTCTGTTCGCTTCGTTTAGGGGATCTTCGGAAATAAGCGGTATTCCAGCACCAAGATCGACCGGGGATCGGCAAGCCGTTGAGCACTATGAGGTGATTGGCCAGATTGCAGCCCTCATTCGGTGAGGTCTAAGCTGCACAACACGTGAACGGACGAGAAAAGCCAAGGGGGGGTTCTCGCTTGTGCGGTTGGCTGGATCCCGTTACGAACCAAGTGCGCTAGAGATCTGCGTTGTCACCGGGGTAACCGTAGCTAGCAGTGACCAGTCTGGCTTACCAGCCGCCAAGAGCGCTCCGATGCATGAGTTTGCAAAGTTCGTCATTCCAAAGGCGATGCGTTTGATCCGCTGAATGAGGTTGTCCATTGCAACTACTCAGCGAGTGGGCCAACACATCCTGTCATCTGCTTGCCGATCCCGTTGTATCGAGCCATCGCAGTTCACTCAGTTGAGCATCCGCTCAACCTGCATAATCCACGGAAGCCTTAGGCAAAAGCCGTATCGACAGGGTGCCGATCGTGCTTCGGTCTCGCCAAGAGACGGCGACATCAATCCCTTGCAACCCAGGGGCTCGCAACAACTCCCGCGCCTCCTCGGGCAACTCGTCCACCAGAACCAGCTTCGTCAGTCGTGCTCTAGGTGCATTTGGTCGCTGTTCGTTAAAGAGGAGTCCAAATATATTCAGAATCTCATGTACGTTTGCAACCATCGTTTCGGTGAGTTCGCCGCTAGTCTTTGACTCCTCGATCACTCCCAGGGGAATCAGCGACAGCCGAGCACCACAGTAAAGTGCGAAGCCGAAATCCACTTGGATTAAAGATCGAAGGACGTCATTTTGATCACAATAGAGGCCGGCAAAATAGAACTCAGGAAGTGGGCTTCCCTTGCGGTAGCGGTCCGCCGACAGCGGAACATCCATCAAATTCGAGAGTACAGACTCGAGCTCATCCAAGCTCGGCAGAAGAAGGCGCGACGATGCTTCAGTGATCATCTCTCGTCGCCGCCGTCGCTGATTGAGACGAGGTGCAGCTCGCCGAGCGCAGTCGACAGCCGGAAGACCTCGCTCGTCGTCCCAGTTGGCACTCTAAGACGCCCGAAGAGAAACATCGGCAAGCCAGAGCGCAGACTGGGATCAGTCTCGATAATCATCCTCTTGGCTACTCCGCCAATGACGTTTACCACTTCAGCGATTGCATCGGTGATCTCCACATCGGTCAAGTTGTCGCGCTTGCCGATCATGTTCGCAGTGAGAAGTTCCAAGGTCACAAACTCCGCCACCAGCCCCAACTGCAAAGAGAGTCGATCGCCGACCAGGCCGACCCATGCGCCGGGTAGGTTAGCTGGGATACCCTCACTATGAAGCTCCGGTGCGCTGACCAGCGAAGGCAAGATTCCTCCTTCGAGCGAGTGAATGCCATCTAACAAGGCATTAGACCACTGCGTCATCTGCATCATCACCGCACCCCCACCGCATCGAGGGCATCGCGGAAATTATCCGGGGTAAAAGGTTTTGAGATCAGGAACGATGCCCCTGACTCGCGCGCAAGTCGAACCATGTCAGGAGTTCCTTCGGATGTAACAAAGCCAAACGGGACCTGCTCACCTTGAGAGCGGAGTTCGCGCAAAAATTCGAGCCCATTCATCTCCGGCATATTCCAGTCCGAGAGCACTAGATCTACCACCGACTCGCTCAAACGCTGCAGTGCCTCTACCCCATCCTGGGCCTCAATGAACTCGGCGCTATCAAAACCAGCTTGACGCAACTGGCGCATCACGATGAGTCGCATTGCACGCGAATCGTCGACCACCAAGATCCTCATTCCATAACCTCCACAGTCGGCCCCCATCCGGCCATATCGGCAGCTAATTTAGGAGGCTTAAGGTTCTTGCCTAGTTTCACGGAGTCGGCGCAAACTCATCCGCGACTTGGGACGTGGGACTACAAGTTGACCTGAAGTAGCAGATTCGTCTGTCTCGTGAGCCTGAACCATCAGCCGGTTCAACCGCTCGACGATGCGCATTCGATGACTCCTCGAGAGAAGCGATGCTGCCTGACTATCACCAAGCTCCATAGATAGAATCAGCAACCGATGCTCGTTGACATGGTGATCCTGTTCAGCCACAGTGGGCGGCATCATCAGCCGAGCACGATGGAGCTGATCGACAAGCAACGCATAGACGCCACCGCTCAAAGGATAGTGAGCCGCCTCTCCGAGCAGCACGCGATGAAATCGGTCATCGAGCAGGATGAACTCATCGGGATTCGCATGTTCAACCCCAGCGACCATCTGCTCATTGAGCTCTCTTAACATAGAGAACACCACTGCATTCGGAGCTTTGGCGAGACGAGTAGCAGCAGCTGCCTCCAGACTCGCGATCATCTCAGAGACCTCGGGCAGTTCTCCAAAATCGATCAGGCGGACGCGGTACCCCTTGCGTGGAACCGACTCAAGCCACCCCTCCACCTCAAGGCGCGCCAACGCTTCGCGAACCGGTGTTCTAGAGGCACCAACCAGGTCAGCGATATCTCGATCCAGCAGAAAGCTGCCCGGCTCGATCGCGAGTGACACGATCGCCGAGCGAATGCTCACATATGCGCTGTGAGATAACGGCACGGTATTTGACTTGACCACGGCTGCTAACTGATACCTCCCACAAACAGTATGACCAAGTTTGGCTGAAATTACCAATATGAGCTCCTAGAAGCCCAGATGGAATTACTTTACGCCAAGACAGCTCTTCGCGACTAACCAACAAAGCGGAGGATATGCGACTCAGTGGCCAACACCTTCTCGAAACGTCTGCCTACGTCTGGCAGCGACTCAGCAGCCGCCATGACGACGACACTCCCTGGGCTAAGGTGTTCGATCAGTTGCTCCGCTATACGTTTCTTCACCTCCGGGGGGAAGTAGATGAGGATATTGCGCAAAAAGACGAGGTCGAAGGTTCCCAACACCTGCCAAGGTTTAGCCAAGTTCATCTGTCGCGCTGCAACCAGGGCGGCGAGTTCAGGTCGCACCTTATAACCATTGCGTTCGGGTGTAAGAAAGCGCCCGAGGAGAGGACGCGGCAGTCCTCGCTCAACCTCGAGCTCGGAGTACCAACCAAGACGTGTCCGTTGAACCATGCGAAGCGACACATCGGTGGCGAGTATGTTTGCCGTCCGGGCTACCGACGGGAATCGGTCAATGAGTAGCATGGCCACCGAGTACGCCTCCTGCCCGGAGGCGGCGGCACCCGACCAGACACGGAGGGCTCTCCCCTGGCGCTCCTCGAAGAGACGAGGGATCACTCTAGTGCGGACAAGATCAAATGTCGCTGGCTCCCGGAAGAAGGAGGTCTCTGACGTCACCATCGCGTCTATCACCGCCTGCACGAGCAACGGTTCACGATCCTTCACGAGTTGATCTACCAGCTCATCGAGACTGTAGACCCCAAACCGGATCAGCAACGGACTCAGACGGTGCTCCACGAGGTAGCTACGCCCATCCCCAAGTTGAAGTGCGATCTCCGATTGGAGAAATTCTGCCAGCCGATCGTAGCTGCCCAAAGTTACCGACACAACCGCACCTACACCCTCGCCGTTCGCTGCGACAACAGCCGAACTCTGGCACCGATCCTGCCAGGAGGCCCGACCAGTCGCGCCAGCCCCTGATCGACTACAGATCCGGGCATCCCCCAAACCGCTGAACTCCTGCGATCCTGGGCGTATATACCACCGCCATTCGCGACGATCGTACCCGCACCGACGAGACCATCTGATCCCATGCCAGATAGGATGACGCCAATCGGCCGACGAGCCACCGTAGCCGCTGAGGCGAAGAGGATGTCAGCAGAGGGCTTGCATGAGTTGACCGGAGGGAGGTCCGTGTAACCAAGCAGCATCCGTCCATCGCGACCTTGCACCTCGAGATGAGTGCCGCTAGGCGCAAAGCGAACGGACCCGGCAGCGAGAGTCTCGCCGTCGGCAGCGATGGCCACGTCGGCAGCGAGTGACGCCGCTAACTGCTCGACTAGAAGGCCCAGGAAGTGTGCCGGCATGTGTTGAACGACGACTATGGGAACGTCGATCCGCCCTACAGCGTCCAGAAATTCGCGAAGCGCCGGTGGTCCACCCGTTGAGGCTGCGACCACAATGATCTCTGGAGTCTCCGCTACCTTGGTTTCGTGGTCATCGACCGCCGAGGTCGAATCAGCTAAGGGCACGAAGATGCGTTGGCGTGCAAGGCTCCTCACTCGCGCTATGAGTAGTCGCCGAGTCTGGTCCTCAACCCGAAACGATGCTGGTTTAGCTACGCAGTCGGTCGCCCCCGCTAACATCGATGCCACGGCGGTTCGACTCCCTAGCTCAGTGAGCGCCGAGAACATGATGACGGGCACCGTCGCATCGATAGCTC
>DAHXNM010000372.1 GCA_027365375.1 Ferrimicrobium sp.
GCTAGGATTTTCGGCGCTCGTGTTGTCGGTTCCGCAGGTGGATCAGCCAAAGTTGAGCAGCTCGCAAAGCTCGGTTTCACCGCTGGAATCGATTATCGGTCAAGCGATTTTGCCCAAGGCCTAAGCGCTAGCTTCCCAGATGGCATCAGTTTGTTTTTCGATAATGTAGGCGGTACGCAATTTGAGGCTGCGTTGCATCGGATGAAGGACTTCGGGCGAATTCTATCCTGCGGCGCTATCTCGCAATACAACGATACCGAACTTCCGCCTGGTCCTCGAGGGTTGGAAGGATTGGTCGTACGTAGACGGCTACACATACAGGGATTCATCGTATCCGACCACCAATCGCACTACCGTGAATACCTC
This sequence comes from Ferrimicrobium sp., assembly GCA_027365375.1. GTDB lineage: Bacteria > Actinomycetota > Acidimicrobiia > Acidimicrobiales > Acidimicrobiaceae > Ferrimicrobium. Next base: position 367 of record DAHXNM010000372.1, read on the forward strand.
GCCAAGGCGACTCAATGGATTCGCGATGGTCAGCTTCAATCTCTGGAGACAATCGCTGACGGGTTTACCGAACTTCCAACCGCCTTCGTCTCGTTATTTAGTGGCGGAAATATTGGTAAGATGCTCGTTAGCGTAGCTGAACAGCCGTAAGTAGTTTCGGGCTGATTTGGTCGCTGCAGCTAGAAGCGGAACAACGATCAGCGGAGTGGACGCAAGATTGGTTTGATTTTGGAGATCTGTAGCTTAAGTCTCTTCGTCGCGGTCTTCCAGTTCAGCGGCGTTAGGCGTTGAATGTTCTGTCTGCTTTAACCTGATGCGCACCGCATTGTCGATGGGTTCCAAGATCCGTAGCGGCTTCAGGGCGTGATCTGCAAGTTTGGTGAGGAGAGTCAACTTGATCCTCTACATCACCGGTCTCTAGGCTGCTAGGTGGCGAGGTGCCAGGATGATCAACAAGCCTCTGAACCGAGTAGACCGTCGGTAGGCTATCGCGGTCGTTGGTGTTGTTGCTGGGATGTCCATGACTGTTGTGCGTCAACCAAATAACGTAACTATTAGATGAGGCATGCGAACTGCTTTAGTGGTGGTTGCAGGTAGAGCGATGGCAATTCTGCAGCTGTTTTGAGATCTTGACCAGCTGGTGAACCTACAGCGCTGATGGTTGGTCACGGGTATATTTCACCAGGATCAGCGCAGGAATCTAGGAGCCATATCCCTAATGGGCAGAGCGGATTGAGGTTAACACCGATTCATTGAGCGCTTCGAGGCACAAGCATGATATCCCGGCGAAGTATCTACAAGCTAAGAGGATGGTGGAGTCGGCAAGTTAGCCGGATTGTCTACGGCGACCGAGCTCAACATGTTCCAGGAACTTGCCACGGGAGTGAGGAAGTAGGGTGGGGACAGATAGGCCAGTCGGGGATCGTAAGTGTAAGTTGTGGCATAGCCATTGGTGATCGAGGTCCCTTGAAAAGTTCCCTCGATGTCGGCGTAGTTCCCGGCGAGAGCACCATATAAATAAATCGTTCCCTCGAAGGGCAGTTTCCAGAAGTTTTGGACCGCAAATGAATGTTGGAGAGTCAGGATTGCTCCCATAATCACGGGATCGTTTGACGGATGTGAGAAGCAGGCATCAGGTGTTGAGTTCGTGCTCGAGAATTTGCTGCTCACTTGGACGAAGTTGTTTGCTATTAGACCCAAGAGGTCTGAGGTTCCGTTAGCGCCACAGCCGGTGTACTCTAGATTGCCGGTGATGGTGATGTTGTTCTCTGAGGCGGCGGTGAGCTGGCCACTCAATGTCCCTTGAATGTCAAGGTTCCCCTCTTGACAGGGTGAGGCTTGCTGGTCGATATTGAGTGTTCCTGAGGCACACGTTTGACTGTTGGCCTCGGCCAGACTGGCGACATACATCACCCCATTCGCCGGGAGCGGGAGATCAGATCCTACACAGGTGGTGTTCTTGGTCTGCGGGGATACGACGGTCATAGTGGTGCCATGAAGAGTAACTTGCGTTGGTCCATAGTAGAGACAGCCGCCAGCGGCAGCCATTTGTTCGAGATGTTGATCTGATTGAGGCAGAGACAACGGAGTGTGATACTGCACATTGCCGCCTACATTAAAGACTGGGTTATCGACGTTAGAACCATTAAGATACGCGTTAGTCGGATCAATCCAATAGGGGTGAGAGGAGATGCCGCTTTTCAAGGTGGAGGCGGAGTAGACCGGACCGTTAAAGACCGGACTGCCGGCGAGATAGTACATGTCGTTCGAGAATACCGGCCCATTGAAGGTTTGGCCAGTGACGTAGTAGTTGAGCAATGACTCACATGTGGGGAGGATTGGACCATTCGATGGAGGACCACTCGTGCCATTCGATTGCGAGAATAAGAAGTTGCACGCCGCTTCGGCCTTCGTGTTGGGAAGTTTAGCGGCATGAACCGCAAAGACTGGATCGACGATCATCTTGTTGTCAAATATTAGGTAGTTGAGAAAGCTTTGAGAGCGAAAAGATGCCTTCAGGGAGACGTATTGAGTATTTGCGCCACTTGTAGCGACTCCAGTGACGAGGAGGTTTACAATGCCACTGTAGGCAGTCTGGGCGTTGTCAACTGAGTAATGAAAATATTCGGTTGTCGATCCGG
>DAHXNM010000007.1 GCA_027365375.1 Ferrimicrobium sp.
GAGTGCTTTGCTGCCCGCGTCGATGACAAACTGGCCCGGCACCGCCGTGCTAATCACCCGAGTAGCTACCACGGCAGCGAGTTGATCGGGTGTGGCAGCACCTAGGGCTACTTGTTGTCGGTCGTTGAAGATGTAGGTACCTGGGCGTGCTTCATTGACGACACCGCCGAGCTCATTTACTGTAGGAGAGGATCCGGCACTGAGAACCTCTGCCTCTACCCCGTGGGCTTGTAGGCTACCGCGGGCAACCTTGAGCGCAGCTATCTCATCTGCTGCGGCACGCTTGACTGCGTCGACACCCGCGTAGCTGTGGCCACCATGGGTGAAGACTCCAGCGACTCGCAGCCCAAGCGATTGGCAACCGGCAGCCAACTCGCCCGCCTGATCTGGTTGAGTGCCGGTTCGGTGTTGCCCACTGTCGATCTCGATCATGATCTCAAGCTCAGTTGGCGCCCGTAACTGTGTGGCGAGAGCCTGCGCGCCACGGAGTGAATCGACGCCTATCCGAAGCTTAGCAAGGGTGGAGAGTCGGTCTAGCTTCGCTGCCACCCTTGGCGTTGCCCAAAGTGGGAGGGCGAGAAAGAGGTCGTCAAAGCCAGCTGCGACAAACACCTCGGCCTCCCCGATCGTAGCCACGGTGATCCCGTCTGCACCCAGAGCACGTTGTAATCGAGCGAGATCGACTGATTTGTGCGTCTTGACGTGTGGTCGTAGTGCGATATTCCGGGAACGCAATGAGTCGGCCATACGTGTGAGATTCGCCTCTACTACATCGAGGTTTATGAGGAGACTCGGTGTTGCGATGTCGTCTAAAGTCCAGCTCTCAGAGATGATAGTTACCTTCCTTGCCGTGGTATCCGATCAACGCCGAGTGTGCCATCAGCCGCTGACCCCCTGGGAGTAGTTGAGATCGGCTCTGCATACGCACAACATCTCACTGACTGCAGGGGTGCAGCCGTTAATCGTCTCTGACAATCCTAGCTTTGTGAATGAAAGAGCATGGCGATCGCCGCAGAGAAGTGGCCAAGCTGTGCCGACCAGTGAGCAGCTGTTGGATAGGACAGCCGTGATGCGTTAACACGTCTCGTCCAGTGGTAAGCCACTGCAGCCTGACGACGATCCCGTTGTGACGGCAGGCTCGTGAATCTGGCATCGGATCGACGTGTAGTGAGCGCCGATTACGTGTGTAAACGCCGGACGGATTACTCGCCAGTGACCGCGTTTGCTGGAGGTACCGATATCGGAGATCCAAAACGCGCCCTCCAACGCCTTGATGGCTATCCGGTCGATTTAGATGTAGTTAGAGTTCCTAGGGTGTCGTTTGGAGGCTCACAAGTACGTGAATCGTCGTTGGCCATGGTGGAGTCGTCCACAGGAGCCGCTAAGTCCGCCAGCTGATCGCGGAGACTTGCAATCTCGGCGAGTATCTCGGCGAGTTGGCCCGTTGTCGTCGTGACCCATTGTTCAGATGGATCACTCACGCCATGGCGTTTGTGGACGATCCATGCAAATCGAGCCTGTGCGTTGTCGCGCTCTCGTAGAGCCTCTCGCCACCATTGGGTGAGGGCCAGGGTACGGCAGTTTTTGGCCTCGAAAACGTGGTCAGGTGCGAGATCCACCTTGATGTCACCTCTATCCTGGGTGCCCTGCAGCCCCAACCGGACGGCGGCTAGCCCGTGTCGCTGAAACACCTCAACCAGGTCGTTTTCGAGTGATCTTCCCGCCGCCTTGGCTGATCTTCGTGATCGTCTTCTAGCCTCCATGGGTGCCATGCTCCTTTCCGCGCAGATACTGGTCGTGCGTACATCTCGAACCCTTTAGTGGCGGCATGAGTCCAAGAGTAGTGCTTGTTCGCCGTTTAGTCCATGGTTATCGATGTCAGCCCTTGATCGAGTGTACGAGAGTAGCAAGTGGCCATGCGTGCGTGATCCAAGACGCCGGACGCTACAACGAGCGAGGGTTGGCCAATGATAGCAAAGCTATACGCTGGTTGAGAGTTGGCCGTGTCCAGCCTATGGGATTCGAATATCGTGTCGATCCTGCGCCTGTTGGAGTTCGGTATCAGCTATGGCAGCGACCGCTACCGGCGTGACGACCGAATAGTGCTCTCCAACGGGGCAGTATTGTAGCCGCCACCACAAAAGGCGAAGTGCCTTAAACGATACACCTGGTATCCACCAAGTGGTGAACCGATGACCATGCCTACACTGAACCACGGTGTCGAGTTTGAAGAGTGAACCTCTACGCCGTGCGACGACGGCGGTCTCCAGTGTCAAGAGCGATACGCCGATCACTAAAATGTTCTTGCCAATGTACTTGTCCATGAGTGCATTCCACGATCGATGCTGGCTTTTGCCCGAGGTGAGAACTGCGCCTATCGTCTGTCGCCCACTGTGGCGAACGTCACTAGAGAGCTGACTAGATAGAGCCTTCGCCGTGGCAAGTTGAGCCGTCAAGTCATGCCGATGTGCTTTCGCTCCGTGGTTGCCCATGGTTCGAAGGATAGTGGATTGCTAGCTTGCAACCGCACTTATGCATAAACGGTGAAGCCAGACCACACGACTACGCCACCTCTTGCTCGATGCGGATGTGGTACTCACCTGGCATCTGTCGATGGTGTGACCCTCGATATAGGTCGTATCTGCCGACAGGCTCGAAAGCCGATTCATCTGGACGGAGTTAGTGGTCAACTCAAAGCCGTCCTCGAACTGTTCGGTGTTCGACCGAGAGTCCTCCGCAGCAGACATCCAAAGTTGCTCGTCTTAGTTCATGGCAGTGTTTATGGATAGGAGAGGTTCGGGCGTGTTGTCTACCGCTCGATACACTGGGTTCATGCCGCTAGATCACCTTGCCGATGAGGTCTATGCTCGACTCGTGCATGCTGGTTGTGTGGCGGCTGATGAGGAGGCAAGCGACCTTTTGGCAGCCGCACCTGATGAGGCTACGTTGGCGAAATGGGTCACACGGCGTGAACACGGAGAGCCGTTGGCTTGGATCCTTGGACGCATTGACTTTTGTGGCCTATCGATCCTGGTCGACGAGGGACTGTACGTTCCGAGGCTACAAAGCGAAGAGCTCGCTCGACGCGCCGCCGAATGCCTGCCCCAGGATGGACACGCAGTAGATCTCTGTACCGGAGTTGGCGCGATCGCTGCCTATCTGGGCCAGATAGCGCCGAACGCGACGGTAGTGGGGACTGACCTTAATCTAAGCGCCGTTTGTTGCGCTAGCCGTAATGGCGTCCGCGCGGTAGTGAGCGAACTTGGGTCAAGTCTGCGCTCCGGAGTTTTTGATGTCGTTTCGGTGGTAGCTCCCTATGTTCCCACCGGCGAGCTTCACCTTCTCCCCGCTGACGTCCAGCGCTTTGAGCCTACTCTCGCACTCGACGGAGGAGTGGATGGACTTACACAGCTACGTCGCTCTGTTTTCGATGCCCAGCGTCTCTTGCGTGCTGGCGGTTGGTTCCTGGCTGAAGTCGGCGGAGCACAGGACCGCATGTTGGAGCCAGTACTACGATCCGCTGGCTTTGGCAGCTTCTCGTCGTGGCACGACGAAGATGGCGATCTCCGCGGTATCTGCGCCCAGCTCATCTAGTTGCTATGGACGGCTGGCTAGCTTTGATCGTCCTACAGGCAGTTAGTTGTTGGCAAAGCGGTGCGCCAAATAGCCCACCGCTTTGTTCAGAGATTAATGCTTAGAGAGTGCTGGCTAAGTTGGTTGTGTGGTCAGGTAGCGGTTGTACCAGCTCAATATCTCATCGAGACGGTGAATCCTGTTCCACGGCTTGCCGTTTCGACTCATGCCATGGAATTCATCCGGGTAGCGAACAAATCGAACTGGTACCCGATTTAGATATCGAATGGCGGTGTAATACTCCATAGCCTGCTCGATTGGACAACGCAGATCACCCTCTTGCGCTTCTATTAGAACTGGCGTGCGTACCTGGTCGACGTAGGTGAGTGGGCTTTGTTGGCGATACCAGCTGTCGTCTTCCCACGGATGTTTGCCTCCAGCTCGCAGCGCCTCATCCCATCCGACGTCGCTAGAGCCGACCATGGAGACCCAATCGGTGACAGGTCGCCCTACTACGGCAGCACTGTAACGGTTGCTATGCCCAATGATCCATGCGGTCATATAGCCCCCATAGGATCCGCCACCCACGCCCAAGGCGTCTTGATTGATCTCAGGATGACGCTCGCAGGCCGCATCAACGGCAGCCTCGATATCAGCCCAATCGCGGTCACCCCAGCGCTCGAAGATTGCGGAACAGAATGGGGCACCATAGCCTCGTGACCCTCTTGGGTTGGACGCAATGACCGCGAACCCTTGACTTACTAGCAGCTGAAACTCAAAAAAGAAGGCGTGGGCATACATCGCCATCGGCCCGCCGTGAATCTCCACCACTCCAGGAACTGGTTCGGCGTAGCTCTTTGGTGGTAGGTAGACCCATGTATCCACCGAGTGTCCTTCGCTAGTTTGAGCTTGGAAATAGTCAGGCGTAATAAAGCTAACCTCACTTGTGAGGGCAGCATTCGTGGTAGTTATCCGCTCTTTGTCTCCATCGAGGAGGCGGTAGACCTCGCTTGGCTGACTCGAGGTTGTGATAACAGCGTAAAGGTCGTTGGTGGTCGTGGATCGAGCAAACGACGAGATGACATGGTGCCCAGTGGTTATCTGTGCTACCGCATCGGATGCCAATGAGATGTGTACGATCTCGACCGACCCGTGCTGGGATGCCAGCGTGAACAGGCTCTCGCCTGGCTTGTCCCATACGAGGGTGTCCCCCGCAGGGCTTAGGACGTCGTTGATGGCCTCGTTGCCGATCGGGTATTCAAAGGTCGCCGCGACAGGCCGTGCCTCTGCCGCTCCGCGCGGACGCACATAGAGTCTTGGTTGGTCATAACCTATAGTGGTTGGATCTTCCCAGCTATACACCAGCGAACCGTCTGGGGCGATGAGGAATGCCTGAGCCCCAGGAGCCACGAGTTCAGTGATCTCATGACTGACTAGGTCAATCGAGAAGAGCCCTTCTTCGCTGCTGCGATCATAGTCGTCACCACGGCGCGAGCGAAAGACAATCGCAGCTCCGTCTGCTGTGAACTGCGCTTCGCTGACGCGGTAAGGATGATGAGTGAGTTGATCAGACCGATTGTTATCGGCGAGGGCGATGGTGAATAGGTTGGGACGGTAGGGGTCGAAGTAGCCGTCGCCGTCGAACTTGTGGAGGAGCTCAGTGATAACCTTCACCTCGCTTGTGTGTCGCTCACGGAGCGATAGGTGTGTGGGATCACTCTTACCGGTTGCCCCATCCCTCTTGACACGACCGACGACCGCGAGACTTTGCCCATCAGCGGACCAGGAGAAGGTGTCAACGCCGCCGGGATAGCTGGTCACACATTGGGCTTCTCCGCCGTTGAGAGGAAGGATCCACACCTGGGCGACACTATCGGTCTTTCGAAGAAAAGCGAGAGCGCGGCCATCGGGTCGAAAGCGTGGATGGGAGTCGGACGTGCCCTGGGTGAGATCGACCGGGCTCCCTCCGTCGACAACGGTGCGGATTCGTTGGCAACTGCAGTTGTGCTCTGCGTCCTGCCACTCCTCGACAAATACAAGACGGTTCTCGATCGGTGACGTTCGCACGTCTCCGACGCTACGAAGGTTGAGTAGATCCTCTGCTTGCAGTTGACGCATGTTGTTTGCCCTCCCCGATAGTTGCAGCGTCGCCACCCTAGCGACTGGTGGCTCTTCTAAACCTCCAGCGTAGAAGCCGATCGAACCCAGTGCAATCAACAAGGAGTGCGAAGCTTGACTCATCGGTGGGGCCTTTGGAAAGCGAGTGAGAACCTACCATTACTTAATGAGATCTTGAAAGGTGATGATGAACGTCTGTAAACGTCTCGATCAGCTATTGCTCCAGATTGCAGAGATTGGTTGCGACCAAACCACAGGAGGCTACAACAGATTTGCCTACACTGAGGCAGATCACCAACTGCGTGTATTCTTCGCACAAACTGCCGAGGAGCTAGGGCTCGAGGTTGGTGTTGATGCGGCCAACAACCAGTGGGCTTGGTGGGGGGATCCAGACCGTGAGCCAGAGCATAACCTAGTACTCGGATCTCATCTCGATTCGGTGCCATCGGGCGGGGCCTACGATGGACCGCTTGGCGTGCTATCGGCACTATCGGCAATAGCAGAGCTGATCGATGATGGATTTCAGCCACGAAGTGCGGTTGGTGTGGCAAACTTCATCGACGAGGAGGGGGCTCGGTTCGGAGTCGCCTGCCTGGGATCGCGAGTCTTGACCGGCGAGACCAGCTACGAACGGCTGAGCCAACTGATCGACTACGACGGAATCCCCTTTGTCGATGTCGTCAGCGCCTCGGGAGTAGACCCGGCGCGTCTCGGGCGTGACGATCGTGCACTCTCACGAATTGGAAGCTTCGTTGAACTCCACATCGAACAGGGCCACCAGCTCATTGATTTACATGCCCCAATCGGACTGGCGAGCTTTATATGGCCACATGGCCGTTGGTCGACCACCCTGTCGGGTACACCAAACCACGCGGGAACCACCAGGCTTGAGGAGCGTGATGATCCACTGCAGAGGGCCGCTCACTTCGTACTCGAGCTCGGCGAGCTCGCGATTGCTCGCGATGCTATCGCTACCTGCGGCAAGATTGTGGTTGAGCCGAATGCAGTGAATGCGATAGCGGCGAAGGTCCATCTCTGGATTGATGCAAGAGCCGAGGATCCTGACCGTCTTGCCCACCTGGAGACCGACATCGTTGCACTCGCCGAACGACTTGGTGGGAGGCTCGTCAACGACTCTCTTACGCCGATGACCGTATTCTCTGCCTCGTTGAACCAGAGATTGGGGTCGTTGTTGGAGAATCCGCCTGTTATAAGTACCGGCGCGGGGCATGATGCTGGAATCCTTGCGAGTCATGGTATCCCTACGGCGATGCTCTTTGTCAGGAATCCAACTGGCGTATCGCATTCACCCGCTGAGAACGCGAACCGAGAGGACATGGCTGCAGGCGTCGATGCTCTCATCCGCGTGATACGGGGACTGACATCGTGAAGATCTATGCACAATGGGCGCTGGTGACACCGACCGACCTACTCCCGGGGGTGATGGTGAGTGTTGAGGCTGATCGAATCGTCGGAGTAGAGAGCAAGGGACCAGAAGGGGCTGACTATCGTGTCGATCTTTTGACCTCTGGTTATGCGAACTGCCATAGCCATGCCTTTCATAGAGGCCTGCGTGGTCGGGTTGGACGCGCCGCCGACTTCTGGGCGTGGCGAGACGCGATGTATGCGTTCGCTGATGCTCTCAACCCAGAGCGCTATCTTGAGTTCGCTACCCTCGTCTTCCGTGAGATGTTGCTCGCCGGGTTCACAAGCGTTGGCGAGTTCCACTATCTTCACCATGATCATCACGGTATCGCCTATGCAGACTCCAACGCCATGGGATTGGCCCTTATAGAGGCGGCCAAGCTGGCAGGGATCCGTCTAGGACTTATCGACGTCTGCTATCTCCATGGCGGCCTTGGTCGTGATGGTTATCGACCCCTTGAGGGCACGCAACGCCGTTTTGGCGATCAGGATCTAGATGGCTATATCGAGCGGATTAGCAGCCTCCCTGAGTCTGAGACCGTCCGCATCCTCCGCGGTGTGCACTCGCTGCGCGCGGTCTCCATCGACGAGCTTGAGCTGGTGGCGGGGCAGGCCTCTGCTGATCCCTGGCACCTCCATCTCATGGAACAGCCCCAGGAGGTGGTGGACCTGGTTGCGTACTATGGTCAACGCCCTCTCGGGCTTCTGGAGGAGCGAGGAGTGCTAGACCGGAACGTGACCCTCGTTCACCTCAATCAACTCGATGATGACGAGATAGCTGCATTGGTGCGTACCCAGGCGGTCACCTGTGCGTGTCCTACCACGGAGGAGGATCTCGCTGACGGGCTATCCCCAGGAGCGAGGCTGCTCAACGCGGGTGCACGCGTGAGCGTCGGTACCGATCAACACACTCGCATAGATCCGTTCTTGGAGGCCTCACGTCTAGACGCACACGAGCGACTTCGCACCCTGAAGAGAACATCGGTAAGTACCGCTGCGCTTTGGACGGCGTTGGCTGGCCATGAGTCGATCGGATTTAGCGATGTTGGTCGACTCGAGGTCGGTGCGTTGGCTGACATGGTAGCGATCGATCTCCAGGAGCTAGGAGTTGCCGGCATCGATCCCTTCGAGGCGGTTCGTTTCGCGACACGATCCGCGGTCTCGATGGTCTGGGTTGCTGGAAAAGTAGTCGCGACCGAAATCGATGAGGAGCGTCGGGCACTGGGGGCAGAGCTCGCAGCGACCGTTGCACGATGGCAGAAGGAGTAGGAATGGGTAATCGTCATGATGAGAGCCGGTCGATCAGGGCCCCGAGAGGGACCGAGCTGAGCTGCCGTAGTTGGCTCACCGAGGCCCCGTATCGGATGATCCAAAACAACCTCGACATCGAGGTAGCAGAGCATCCTGAAGATCTGGTGGTCTACGGCGGGATAGGGCGTGCAGCCAGGGATTGGGAGTCCTTCGATCGGATCCTCGCAACTTTGCGCACGCTAGCTGATGACGAGACGTTGCTGGTTCAGAGTGGAAAGCCGGTCGGGGTCTTCCCGACGCATCCAGATGCACCAAGGGTGCTTATCGCCAACTCGAATCTGGTTCCGCACTGGGCAACCTGGGAGCACTTCGATGAACTAGATGCCAAAGGCCTGATGATGTATGGCCAGATGACCGCGGGAAGTTGGATCTATATCGGTTCACAAGGCATTGTGCAGGGAACCTACGAGACCTTTGTCGCCGCCGCCCAGACCCACTTTGGCGGTGATCCGTTTGGGCGTTGGATCTTGACCGCCGGCCTTGGTGGAATGGGGGGAGCACAGCCTTTGGCGGCGACGATGGCCGGCTTTTCGATGCTTGCCATCGAGTGTGATCCGAGCCGTATCGAGCTCAGAATTCAGACAGGATATTTAGAACATCGCGCGCTCTCACTCGAGGAGGCGATGGGTCTGCTCGATCAGGCGAGGCAGTCTGGCCGTCCCACCTCGATTGGATTGCTTGGTAACGCAGCCGAGGTAATCGAGGAGATGGTGCACCGAAACATCACTCCTGACCTGGTGACCGATCAGACGAGTGCACATGATCCTCTGCGGGGATATCTCCCCGTTGGATACAGTCTTGAAGAGTGGCGCCAGGCGAGTGATCCCACTCGGCTCGTCGCGGACGCCAAACAGTCGATGGGGCGCCATGTTCAGGCGATGCTTGCGATGGCTGACCGTGGTGCGATCGCCTTTGACTATGGCAACAATATTCGCCAAGGTGCCTATGAAGCCGGCGTGGAGCGAGCCTTTGAGATCCCTGGGTTCGTACCTGCCTATATTCGCCCGCTCTTCTGCCGAGGTTACGGACCGTTTCGATGGGTGGCACTCTCTGGCGACCCAGAGGATATCTACACGACAGATGCCAAGGTCAAGGAGCTCGTCGACGACGATCCCCACCTCCATCACTGGCTTGATATGGCGAGGGAGCGTATCAAGTTTCAGGGGCTACCTGCACGAATCTGTTGGTTGGGATTGCGCGATCGGGCTCGAGTGGGGCGCGCCTTTAACGAGATGGTGGCGAGTGGAGAGCTGAGGGCGCCGATTGTTATAGGTCGCGACCACCTCGATACTGGTTCGGTTGCTAGTCCGAATCGTGAGACCGAGTCGATGCGTGATGGCTCCGATGCAGTGTCTGATTGGCCGTTGCTAAACGCGATGCTCAACGTTGCCGGAGGAGCTACATGGGTATCTCTCCACCATGGCGGTGGCGTAGGGATGGGGTACTCACAACATGCCGGGCAGGTGATCGTGTGTGACGGCTCTGCCGAGGCGGATCGCCGACTCGCTCGAGTGCTTTTCAATGACCCCGGCACCGGCGTGATGCGCCATGCCGATGCTGGCTATCCAGAGGCCCTTGAAGAGGCTAAGCTCCGTGGGCTCAACCTTCCGTCGGTGCGAAACTAGATGAAGGAGCTCCTATTTGGGAACTGTTCGCTCGCGGACGTGGATGCAGATGGCGCACTTCGCTTTATAGCTGACGGACTGGTGCATGTCAGCGACGACAGGATTGTTTTTGCTGGTCCGCGGGCACAGGGCCAGCATCTCACCAAGCGGCTTGAGCTGCTTGACATGGACTCGATGCTCGTCACCCCAGGACTCATCGACTGTCACACCCATCTGATCTATGCCGGTGATCGCTTGGGCGATCTATTGGCCCAGCGTGATCCCGACGATCCGAGTCGTGATCGGTTTGAGTCGGGTGGGATCCTTGCGACTGTGGACGCCACGAATCGAGCGTCGCGAGCGTCGCTGGTCACGCTCGCCCAGAGCCGAATAGATCAGATGGCTGATCATGGGGTGACGACGGTGGAGGTGAAGTCGGGTTATGGCCTGTCGATGGAGGGCGAACGTCGTCTTCTTGAGATCGCTCGATCACTCTCGGGCTACCAAGGAGTCGAGGTTATAACCTCATTTCTAGGTGCTCATGCGCTGCCAACCGCCTATACATCTCGGCCGGCCGACTACATCGCGTTACTGACCAAGGAGGTGATGCCGACGTTGGCAGCCGAGGGTCTTATCGATATGGTGGACTGCTTCATCGATCCGGAGGGCTTCTCGGCCTCGATCGTTACCCCCTACCTTGAGCGTGCTAGAGAGCTTGGCCTCCCAGTTCGTGCTCATGTCGATCAGTTTGGCGCTGCTGGGGGAGGAGAGCTCGCACTCAGCTTTGGGGCACGCTCAATCGATCATATTGAACACCTTTCGAGCGCTGCCTTGGCGGCTGCTCGTGGATCTGGGACGGTGGCGGTCCTGCTTCCGTTCGCCTACCTCCATAAGAGTTTCACCACTATCCCGCCGGTTGTGGGTCTGAGGGACAACCAGGTGCCGATGGCGGTGGCGACCGATCTCAATCCTGGCACCTCGCCAACGGCCAGCCTGTTGCTCGCGGCCTATCTTTCTGTCACGCTCTACGGATTGCGCCCGGTCGAGGCTTTTGCAGGCATCACCCGACGTGCGGCCGAGGCACTTGGGCTTCGCGATCGTGGCTCACTTGACCAGGGCTGTCGGGCCGACCTTGTGGCATGGGAAGTGGACCACCCCTATGAGCTTGTAGCAAGCGTTTTTGACAGACGCGCTCACCGACTCGGCTCATCCTTGATGGGCTAACACGATCACGGTGGGTTTTGGCCTCTTCATGAGAAGTTTGAGAGACCGCCTTGCTAGTCGGTGATCGTCGAAGGAACGAGAAAGCAAGTAGGCTAGCTAGTCAGTTGTAACGTTGACCCCCCTCTAGGAGTACTCTATATGCCAACTAACACTACCAGACGAAGTCGAGGACCGTTGGCGGTTGGACTTGTGGTGGTCGTGATCGTCGCTATCGTCGTGACCTTCCTGGTGACTCGTAAGTCGAACCAGTCGGCATCGACGCCTACATCGGCAGCACTAGGTTCGCCAGTGCCAAAGAACGTGCTAGCTAGAGCGACGAGCATTCCCGAGAGTGTGCTAAAGACGGTTGGTGTCGATCCTGCGCTCGTAGCCTCCCCGCAGGCTATCAAGGGAGGCAAACCACTTGCATTGAACGGCAAACCGGAGCTTCTCTATGTAGGAGCGGAGTTCTGTCCCTACTGCGCAGCCGAACGCTGGGCGCTAGTAGGTGCACTCTCGAAGTTTGGAAGCTTTAAGGGATTGGAGCTGATGGAGTCGAGCAGCACGGATATCTACCCCAATACCAACACCTTCTCCTTCCTGCATGCGAGCTATAGCTCGCCCTATCTCTCGTTGGTCACCCGCGAGATCGAGACCCGAACTCATGCCCCCCTACAGACCTTGACCACCAAGGAGAATGATCTTCTCAACCTCTATGACGTGCCTCCGTACGTTCCATCTACCCAGTACAGTGGTTCAATTCCCTTTGTTGACTTCGCGAACAAGTTTGTGATAGATGGGGCGAGCTACTCGCCGAAGATCCTTGCTGGTTTGAACTGGCAGACCATCGCCGCTACGCTTTCTGACCCGACTTCGCCGGTGGCAAAGTCTATTGGTGGCACAGTAAACGAGATCACCGCCGCTGTGTGCGTGATGACACATAACAAACCAGGATCTGTATGCAAGACGTCACTCATTCAGGGACTCCAGAAGAAGTTGTAGCCGGTTACCCCGCGTGGGTGATCTGGCTGGTTCGCCTCCTTGCACTCGGCGCCCTTGGTGTCGCGATTTATCTGACCATCGCTCACTATGACACCAAGGTCGCCTTGCTGTGTCCAAACAACTCAACGATCAACTGCCAGGAGGTCACCACCTCGCCGCAGTCGGTGATCTTCGGGATCCCTGTCGCTGTCCTTGGTCTCGCTTATTACATCGTCGTCTCGATTCTCGCCTGGTGGCCAAGGGCCAAGACGAGCGCTGGCTTTGAGATGCTTCGCTTGATAGTCGCCCTCGGAGGCGTGGGTTTCATTCTCTACCTGGTCTATGCGGAGATTGTCGATATTGGAGCTATCTGTCTCTGGTGCACGAGCGTCCACGTCCTCACAGTGCTCATCTTCTTGGTCTTACTCTACGCCTGGATGACCTACCGGGACCGTCTGGATACAACTACTAGGTCCTGAGAACTACATCCGCCTAGGTTGGTGAGTCGAAGCCAGAACCAGCATCCTCTATGGGTGTAGGTGCCGACGTGTTAGATAGGGACGGCAGGAGGCCGGGCGAGGATTCTACTTCTCATGTATGAATGGTTCCGTCGCTCCAGCCGAGCCCGGAGCACCACTAACCTGCTGACGGTCTCCTGTGAGATCGTCAACTACTAGTACTACCCGTGCAATGACCACTCGTGGTTCGTAAGTAAAGGCTGAGCTGAGCACCAGATTGAGCTGATTGTGAAGCAGTCGATGGCGTAACTTGTGTGGCTCTAGCACTGGTATCAAGAGTATGATCCGGTCGTAGTCGAGCAGCTTGTTAGCGATGAAGTCTCTTACCGGTTGAGTAATCGATTGGTAGTCGGTGTCGATCAATTCGAGTCCGATTCCTGGATCCCACTCGTTCCACTGTTGTTGTAGCTCACTCGCTACTGCATGTTGGTCGGGAAGCACGACACGGATAGCGATCTGATTGTGTGCCAGCTCTTTGGCGGTGCTGAGTGCCGTTGCCGTCAGTCGTGAGACGTTGGTAACTGGAATCACCACCAGCAGAGACTCGTCTTGGCCCACGGTCGGTTTGGTGTCCAGCCCGAGTGTACGTTGAACACGCTGATAGTAGGAGTGAATTCGTCGGAAGAGCAGGATAAGAAGTGGAATCACGACTATTACGATCCAGGCACCCTCAATGAACTTGGTAGCGATGAAGATGACGGTAGCAAGGGCAGTCAGGACCGCCCCAACTCCGTTGAGCGCCGCCCTGAGTTGCCAGCGCGGTGGCTTCGCACGATGCCAGTGGACCACCATCCCGGTCTGGGCGATTGTGAAGCCGGTGAAGACGCCGATAGCAAACATCGGAATGAGCGTGTTGGTGTTACCGTTGACCCCAATAAGAAGTAGTGCAGATAGTACCGCCAGCACGATGATTCCTCTGGCGAGCACCATGCGATCGCTGCGTAGCGTGAGGAAGTGGGGTAGGTAGTCATCTTGTGCGAGAAGTCCTGCGAGGAGGGGCAGCCCTCCAAAGGACGTATTCGCGGCTAGGGCGAGTTCGAGGACGACGGCGAGGGCGATGATGTAGTAGAGGACTCCGTGGCCGATGGCGATGACCATAATCTGGTTGAGAACGGTGTTGTTCGTCCTTGGGCCGATATGAAAATGTCCAGCGAGTATCGCGAGACCTATCAGCATGATTCCAAGGATGACGCCGAGGAGAAGTTCAGTTCGCTTTGCGTGGCGTACTCGAGGTTCGCGAAAGGTCGGAACTCCATTGGCAATCGCCTCCACCCCAGTGAGTGCGCTGCAGCCAGAGGAGAAGGCCTTCAGGATGAGCAGGATCGAGATAGCCTCGATGGGGTGCAACGAGACCAACGACACTCCTTGGGCGTGGGCGTGTGGGGCGAGTGGGTGGATGATGCCAAAGAAGATGACGAGAAAAAGGCCAAGAACGAAGACCGCGGTTGGTAGGAAGAACGCGCGTGCAGCATCACCGAGGCCGCGCAGGTTGAGCAGAGTGACTACGAGCAGTATGGCGATGCAGAGCGGAACTGTTAAAGAGGAGAGCGTCGGGAATGCGGAGACGAGAGCTTCGACCCCAGCCGATACCGAGACCGCCACGGTAAGCGTGTAGTCGACGATTAGGGAGGCTCCAGCGAGCAAGGAGATACCACGACCGAGGTTTGCCTTCGATACTGCGTAGCAGCCTCCCCCTTCGGGGTATCCGTCGATGACTTGGCGGTAAGAGATGATCAGGATGGCGAGCAACACGACGATGGCGATGGTGATTGGCAGGACGAGGTGTAGAGCTCCTAGACCTGCGGTCGCGAGAACTACCATGATGGCTTCGGGTCCGTAGGCGACCGAGGTGAGCGCATCCAGAGACAGCGCCGGCAGTCCTGAAAACGTGGAGATCTCCTCGGACTTCATCTCAGTCGAACGCAGCGGCTTTCCGATCACGAGCCTGAAGGCGCTACTTGCCAGTCCCCCTCGTTCCCGATGACTGTTCGCAGGAGGAACAGGGGACGGAGTTGTCTCAGACATACCGAGATCCTAGCCCATCGGTTGCATGGTCTAGGTTGGTTGCCAGCGGAGACAACACTCATGTGATTCGGAGTTGTTCATCTCAACGTCTTGACGCGAGGTCAGAATACACACGCTTTGGAGCACCACCTTGGTGAACATCGGTGCGCCGATGCCTGTAACGGAGATGTAAGCCGAGCCCTGGTCTTGCTAAACCACTACCCGGATGTGACGACGCGCACGAACCATAGCTTTGCGCTCGAGCTCGTTGCGGCCACCCCAAATACCACGAGACTCACCTTTGGTAAGCGCCCAGTTCAGACAATCTTGTTGAACTGAGCAGCCGCGGCAGACGCGTTTGGCCTGGTTTTCACGAAGCCTACGCTCTCCTGGTGACTCGCCTCTTGGCTCATCGGGTGGGAAGAAGAGATTCAACCCCCAACCTCGACATGCAGCCAGATCCCTCCAGTTTTCGCCTGTCATGTTTCCCCCCATGGATAGCGAACCGCCGTTGTTTGCGGCTGTTCCGATCAGCATAGAAGCTCAGTGAGGTAAAAGTCAAGCTGTGCGACTGTTCATTTTTGGAGCCGATCGCGCCTAGGGTGAAAAGGGTGCAGACATCGAAGGCTCGTATCATACTTTCAGAGCTGGTAGGAGATCCGCGGCTGGTGCTCGTGACTGGTAAGGGTGGCGTGGGCAAGTCGAGCATCGCTCGTTTGATCGCATTGATCGCGCAGGCTGGAGGACTCAAGCCGTTGCTGATACTCTTTGACGAGTTTGGAGGGGAGTCAGACGGTATTGAACAGGTAATCTTGCTTCCTGATGCCGTGATGCTCGAGTATCTCGAGACACATGGTTTCGGTCCGCTAGCGCAGCGGCTATTGAAGTCTGGCGTCATCGACGCGGTCTCGACGGCGATCCCGGGTATTCGCGACCTTCTTGTACTGGGCAAGATCAAGCAGCTCGTGAACTCTGGTATCTACGATCTCGTACTGGTGGACGCACCTGCTTCGGGGCATCTACTCTCGTTACTCTCGTCACCTGACGGTCTTGGCGCGATCGCGACTGATGGGCCAATAGCTTCACAGAGCGCCGACGTGATTACCCTCCTGCGCGACAAGGAGCTGACCGGTGTGGTCTTGGTCACCCTACCAGAGGAGACTCCGGTGCAGGAGACGAGCGAGGTGTATAACCATCTGACGACGCTGTTGGCGACGAATGTATTGTCTTGCGTGGTGAATCGTATGCCAGCGATGGTGGACCGACGCGATGACCTGGCGCCAGGATCGGCCGAGGATCGAGCTAACCACTATCTAGCTGCGCGTTCCAATTTCGCGAGCCAGCAGGCGAAGACGGTTCGTGATCTGCTCCCAGTCCCCACTTTTGAGCTTCCCTATGTCGATGACGCTACCCAGCCCACTAGAGCGGCCTTTGCCCTATTCGATCAGCTCGACGAGTGGGGGTTTCGCTGATGGATCTCCTTGAGGCCATTGGAGCCAAGGAGACGATTGTCTGCATCGGGCCTGGAGGTGTCGGCAAGACCACTAGCGCAGCTGCCGCTGGTCTATTGCTCGCACAAAACGGGCGTAAGGTCTGCGTCTTGACGATCGATCCGGCCCGTCGCCTCGCCTCCGCTCTCGGTCTCGATCAGGTAGGTAATGAGCCGGTGCTGGCGAGCGAGGAGATGCCGAACTACTGGGTGGCGATGCTCGACCCCAAACAGACTTTCGATGCGATGATCGCTCGTTACTCTTCTTCGAAGGCCCAAGAGCAGGAGATCGTTGACAACCCTGTCTATCGCAATTTGGTTACCCGACTATCTGGTACCCAGGAGTACATGGCTTTTGAGCGCCTCTGGGAGCTTAGGGAGAGTCAACGATTTGACATCATTGTCGTTGACACTCCGCCGGCCCAAGCGGCGATCGACTTCCTGCATGCGCCAAGTCGGCTCGCTGGGTTCTTGGATAATCGTGTGTTCAAGTTCATGCTTAAACCTCCTCCAATCTATCTTCGACCGATTGCGATGGCTACCCGTGGCCTGGTTAAACAGATAGCTAACGTAGTAGGAGCTGACGTGGTTAACGATACCATGGACTTCTTCCAGGCGTTTTCGGGTATTGAGGATGGTTTTCGTGAACGGGCACTTATGACGAGTGAGTTGCTCGCCTCCGAGGCGACCAGCTATCTCTTGGTCTCGTCACCAGCTCCAGATGCACTGGCATCGGGGAGTCGCATGGTGGAGTTACTCAAGGGGATCGGACACCAAGTCGATAGTGTGCTGATCAACCGAGTGACGCCGACCTACGCCCTGGATCCACGCGATGTTGGAGCACCGGCGCAAGCACGTGCCGATCTTGATCGCCTTGTGTGGATGCGTGCTCACGAACAGGCGGTGATTGACGAATGGGGAAGAGGCCTATCCCTGCAGGGGTGGTATCTGCTAGAGGACCTGGCCAGTGATGTGTCGAGCCTCTCCGTGTTGAGTGAGGTCGCCGAGGCGATGCAGCGGTGTGCTTTGGTTCCATTCCGGGAGGTAGAGTAGGATAATCATCTATGGCAGCCATTCTTCTTGTCACTGATTCGCCCGAGCTCGAAGAGGAGCTCGCCTCCACGCTCGACGCTGATGAGCATACTCTCTATGCCGTCTCAGAAGGAAGGGCTGTTCGAGCTGTAGCCGAGGAGATCCAGCCCGATGTCGTGCTGTTGGATTCACAGATCGGCTCTATGGGCGGTATCGCTATCTGCATCGATCTTCGACTTGAGGCCGACGCTGGAAGACTGGAGCAGACACGTATCATTCTGCTTCTCGATCGTAGGGCTGACGTTTTTACAGCTAAGCGTTCTGGGGCCGATGGGTATCTGGTCAAACCCTTGAACTCGCTTATGGTAGTTAACGCGGTGGAGACGGTGCTTGATGGCAACCTTTTCCTCGACAACTCTTATCGGCCACTTGACAGTAGCCACGAGGTCCAAGAAGCCTCTACACTAGTAGCTGACGGGAAGTAGCGCAGCTTGGCAGCGCGCAGCGTTCGGGACGCTGAGGTCGCGGGTTCAAATCCCGCCTTCCCGACCATATGAGTACTTCACAAGTGCGCTTTGCCTCAACGGTGATGCTAGTTCGTGAGGCTGCTGGAGCCTTTGAGATCTTGTTGCTGAGGCGGAACAAAGATCTTGCCTTCGCAGGAGGGGCTCATGTCTTCCCAGGAGGTTCGGTAGATCCGAGCGACGGTCAGCCCGCGCTGATTGCGCGATGCTCTGGACTTAGTGCCTCCGAGGCGGACGAGAGACTCGGTACTCCTGGAGCGCTCAGTTTCTACGTGGCGGCCCTTCGTGAAGCCTTCGAGGAGGCGGGTATTCTTCTTGTCGATGAACCCTCCGATCGATCGACCGATGATCTCGATGGCGAGCTTCGAGACTGCCGTCAGAGCCTTGTGGCAGGGCAGTGCACGTTCACCGAGATTGTCGAGACTCTCGACCTGCATCTAGATGTAGCTGCGCTTGCTTACGTAGCGCACTGGGTTACACCAGAGGGGGCGCCGAGAAGGTTCGATACCCGCTTCTTCCTGGCTTCCGTCCCGAGCCATCAGCGCGCAACGCCCGATCGTTCTGAGATCGTTGGCCAAGTGTGGGTGACTCCTTTGGATGCACTTGACCACTATCGTCGGGGTCACTTCGAGTTGGTGCTCCCAACCGTCAAGAATCTCGAGTTTCTTGCCTCGTTTGACACTGTTGACAACCTGATGAGAGGTGCTCGTTCGTTAACCAGCGTTGAACGGATTCAGCCGCGCTTCTATCGAAATGTCGACGGGTCTGTCGCCGTCGCATTACCAGGATCGCTCGAGTATGAGCATGCATCGGAGACGGTTTTGGCCCACGGAGAGGCGTTGCCCACTCGTCCCAGCCAGGATAGATGAGGCGTTAACAGCCTTCCATAGGCTTGGAGTTCGCATTCAGATTGGCGGCGACAATCTGGTTTACTAACCGTAATCGATGCTTTATCACTCTCGGCTGGCCATCGCGATCTACAGTCGCGAGATTGCCAAAATGTTCCTGACTCTAAGCTGCTTTAGGTCGGTTGGTAATTTGCTTGCGGACTCTTCGTCAACACTTCGATAGATGGGCGTAGAGCGGATGTTGAGCCTGCGTGTGGTGCTGCTCATGTCGATCGAGTGGCTCTTCTGGAATAACTTACAGCGTCTACCTGGGCGAGCACGCTGTTGAACTCGTTGACTCTCACGGCTGCTGTGGTTGGTAGTTGTCGCAGTAGGCGCCACCGAGACGTTTGCAGCGCGAGCGAACACCTCTTCTGCCTCTAAAAACCTGAGCATAACTACTCAGAGCCTTCTGCGTTATCAGCACACACTGATACTGAAACCTGGCTGATCTAGGGTTTCTGCATCAGGTTAGGATGATTAATGTGAACTCAATCTTTACCTTTTGTTCATTGAACGTCTAGTTAGCTGGGTGGCTCTGTTCACGTTGGCTCGGTAGCTTGAACTCCATGATGAAACGTCCTCGCTTGTACCGTACTTTGCAGATCGCCTTGGCACTTACTGGAGCGGCTGGTGTACTCGCTGCCTGCGGATCCAGTTCCGCCTCATCGTCGAAAACTAGCTCTTCCAAGACGCCTGTTGTGCCACTGGTGGTCTATGGTGCTGAGGGCTATGCCCCGGCCGTTGCCAAGGGGTTTCAACAGGCTACCGGGATCCCGACAGAGATGGTGAACCACTCAACAGGAACTCTCCTGGCCAAGATCTCAGCAGAGGCTGAAAACCCGCAGTGGGGCGTGTTGTGGACCGACGGTTCGGACGCTTATGCCGCCCTGGATCAGCAACACTATCTTCTGCGAGGCTTCGAGCCTACCACTGGGACGCTGACTTCACTGGGCAAGTCTTTGGTCCCTGCCGACCAGAGTTACATCCCTACCGGGATAACCACTGCAGCCGCCTTTGTCTATAACTCGAAGGTTGTAAAGAGCCCTCCTGCCTCTTGGAGCAGCTTGCTGACTCCTCAGTGGAAGGGTGCGATCGGAATGAACAATCCAGCTATATCTGGTCCTACCTATACGGCGGTCGCTTCGATCATGAGTCAACAGGGTGGTGTTGCCAAGGGTGAGGCTTACTTCAAGAAGCTGGCTGCAAATGGGCTCCATGTCTATGCGACCAACAAAGTGACATTGAACGCTCTTCTGACCGGCGCGATCAAGGTGGCGATGGTACAGAACTCAGCCGGGATCGGATTCGCGATGACGTCGCCAAATCTCAAGGTTGCCTATCCTAATAAGTCTGCCATCCTCCCTGGGGTTCTTGGAATCGATGGCAAGGCGTCGAAGACCGAGATCGCCGAGGCGAAGAGGTTCGCTGATTTTGTCTACAGCGCTAAAGGCCAAGCATTGATGCTCAGCGGTGACCCACACGGTGATTCGCTCTTCTATCCAATCGTTAAAGGCACCAAGGCTCATTCAGAGGTCCCCAATCTCAAAGCCATTCCGACTGATTACCCGAATCCAATTGTGTGGGGCTCTCGTGAGGCCAGTATCAATGCTTGGTTTACCAGCAATATCGTTCAGTAGGTAGTTGGCTGTGGTAGCGCTTGCAGAGCGACCGATCGAAAGTAAGCCACAGGAGCGCTCAGGTTCGGTGCTCACGCGCTGGTTGGGTCGGCTCGCCGAGTTCTTAGGCTGGCCGATCTTCTGGGTCGTCCTAGTTGTCGTCCTGCTCGTGCCGACGGCGTGCTTCTTGATCCTGGCGATCTCCCCTCGTCTTTTTGATCAGGGGAGTGCCTGGTTTACGATCTCCGCTTTTCGGCAGGCCCTCACCGGAGTCACCTTGCAGGGCATGGGTGACTCGTTGGTGGTCGGTGTTCTGGCGGCGTTCCTAGCGGTGACAGTGGCGATTGTGTTGGCCTGGTTGCTACAGCGAACCAACGTTGGAGGGCGCCGACTCTGGTCTATCTCGATCTGGACGATCCTGTTGGTGCCGAGCTACATCATTGCGGTTGGCTGGCAGGTGATGCTAGGCCAGGGGGGCGTGTTGGGCTCGCTTGGGTTGTATAGCGCGAGTTACTCGAAGATCTTCTTCGGTCCAGTTGGCTATACCATGATCCTGGCAATCAAAGGTATACCGTTTGCATACTTTGCAGTCGCTGGATCGATTTCGGCACTTGGATCGAGTTTTGAGGATGCCGCTCGGGTGCACGGTGGAGGAAGACTGAGCACCCTTCGAGTGGTGATCCCGATGGTTCTCCCGTCGATTCTTGCTGGTCTCATCGTCGTCTTTGCTGAGTCAATCGCTGATTTCGGTACTGCGGCAGTGATTGCACCTAATGCGCATTTTCCGATCGCTACCTACAACCTGTACGTAGCTCTGTCGTCTTACCCAGCGAACTTCGGGGTGGCGGCTGTGATCGGGTGCATGTTGGTGGCGGCGGTGGCGGTGGCACTGATGCTGCAGAAGCGGTTTTTGAAGAGCCGTTCATACGCCGTGCTTGGAGGAAGGATGCGGATGTCGAGTCGCGCTCGGCTCACGCGGCGCGGCCAAATCTTGGCAGTCGGCGTCTTGCTGGTCATCTTTTTCGTAGCGCTTGGGGTGCCGATTATCGGAGCACTAGTCTCCTCGATGCTTAAGCCGTTCACAACGTTATCGATTCACAACTTCACCTTGGCAGCCTACCGCGGACTCTTCGGCGTATCAGGGCTTGGTGGATCGATTAGCTTATCGTTTAAACTGGCTGTATTGAATGGTTTCTTGGCTCTGTTTCTTGGCGCGGTGATTGCACGTCGTCTGTCAAAGCGAGGCACGACCTTCATCGACAAACTACTCGATGTGACCGTACTTGCAGCGATAGCCCTGCCGGGGCTTGTGCTCGCAGCAGGATATATCTTCGCCTACAACCTACCGGTGCTCTCGAGCCTGGGTATAGATATCTATGGTACCTTGCTGGTGTTGATCATGGCGTATCTAGCCGGTGCGCTCCCGTCAACGACACGAGTGCTCGCTGGCCCGATGTCCCAAGTCAGGGGCTCTCTATTGGATGCAGGACGAGTTCATGGCTCGGGTCTCGCACAGTCATGGTGGCGTTGTGCGGTGCCACTCCTCGGTCCTAGTCTGTTATGGGCGTGGTTGTTAACCTTTGCGGCTACCTTCCTCGAGTTGCCAGCCTCCGAGTTGCTGGCACCTCCAGGGACGCAGCCGGTTGCCGTCGCGATTATACAGGTACTCGGGAAGTCAAATATTTCACAGGGGACTGCCCTATCGATCGTTGCACTCTTGATCGATCTCGGCATGATCATCGTAATTTCGCTCCTGTTCCGTCTCCTTGCTCCCAAGGGTTGGAGACGGCTTGGGGCAAATGTACTGTAAGGAGTTTGGTATGGGTCTAGCAGGAGCTTCAGCGCCGAGTCTAAGGATTGACGGAGTTTCAAAGCGCTACGTGTCGGACAAGCTCGCGCTTAATGAGGTTCGTTTTCAGGCGAGGTCAGGTGAGTTTGTTGTGTTGCTAGGGCCATCCGGCAGTGGCAAGTCAACGCTCATTCGCTTGATCGCTGGAATCGAGACGGTCGATAGTGGTGAGATCGCCTTTGATGGTAGGACGGTAGCCCGTGCTGGAAAGCATCTGCCTCCGGAGGACCGTGATCTGGCCATGGTGTTTCAGGACTATGCCTTATGGCCGCATATGAAGGCCGTCGAGAACGTCGCGTTTGCTTTGCGGCGACTAAAGATGGGTGCCAGTGAGCGACGGCGAATGGCGTTGGAGATGCTCGATCGCGTCGGCCTGGCCGCCAATGCGGAGCAATACCCCAACGATCTTTCCGGTGGTGAACAGCAGCGCGTGGCTCTTGCACGGGCATTGGTAGCAAAGCCCGGCCTACTGCTTTTTGACGAACCACTCTCGAACCTTGATGCAGACTTACGTGAACGATTGAGAGTTGAGATTGCGAGCTTGACCAGAGAGTGCGGCTCGACGGCTGTCTATATCACCCACGATCAGTCGGAGGCGTTCGCGCTCGCCGACAAGATTGGCGTGCTCCATGCCGGCAGACTAGTCCAGTACTCCACACCCGAGGCGCTGTATACTGCCCCAGAGACTCCGTTTGTCGCTCGGTTCACCGGGCTGGCGGGTGAACTCCCGGGTTACATTGAGTCCTGGATCGGTGATGACGCCGTCGTAGTTCGAATCGGCGATACTAGGGTCACGGCGCATGCGGAGAGCTTGGATCGGAATCAGTCAAGTGGCAATGTGCATCTGCTGATCAGGACGGCCGCTGCTAGCGTAACACGAGTGACGGGTGATATGGACCGACGCGGGACCAACGAGCTAGATGGCACGGTGTGTGATGTAGCCTTTCGCGGGCGTGGATATGACCACGTTGTAGAGGTCGCCAACGGACATCGGCTCGTTGGTGTCTTTGGGACGGAGCGCCTCGATCGTGGTGCGCAGGTTCGACTAGTTCTAGACCCCACCGGCTGTTTTGCCTTTGGCGACACGGACGCCGGCTTGACAACAGCTCCGGTGGTAGAAAACAAGTCGTTCGCGTCGCTCTCCTGAGCGTCTTGTTGGTGGGCATGCGTCCCTCCATCGTCAGCAACGTTCCTCTCGCCGTGTTGTGCATCTAACTCTACAGTGTGGCTGATAATAGATATGTATCTGATGTGGGGTGGTGAAAGCTGTGCATCCACTCAACCCCCGGCCCTTAATTGCCGTCTCGGCGATAGACCTCATCTGCGTAGTTCTCGAGCATTTTAGAGCATAACGCCAGTATGTCTATCGCAGATTGAGCACCATTGGCTGTGAGCAGATCTCGGGCGCGCACCTTGTCAAACCAGCGCTGTAGCTTGGCGAAATCCTCTTCATTCTCTTCTAGTTCAGCGAAGGTGTAGTGTTCTGAGCTCACCTCGTTTTCTAGCCCTGCAAGGAAATCCTGGCAGCGATCGACGATCTCCTCATACTCATCATTGCGAGCAGCGTTGAATTGACTTACCACTTGGGCACCTCCGGCGAGCGGATCACAACAAAATAGAACAGCTGTTCCGCCCATGTCTTCAATGATCTCTCGACGAAGAGCCCGAAGCGTTCGCTCAGCGGATGGATCGAAGGGAAAGAGCGCGGTTCCGTTTAGTAAATAGATCGCACCAAGGGATTTTAGCTTGCGCCACACCGTTGCTCTCAGCCGAGTAGGTTCATTTGGCACCCGGTAGGCGAGTACTAACCACTGCACCTCGGCATCTCCACCTTGAGTGCTAGTTTCATCGCTACACTTCGATAAGAGTGTCTTCGTGGACTCTTCGTCGTCGGGCCCCGTGTTGTCATGAGGCGAATCTTTGGCCATTGTCCCTACCTACTGTTTTATGCTCCATCGCACACAGGTGCCATGTCTGTAGCTCTCTGCTTGTTCTCTCGTGTGAGACGATTATTTCCGCTGATCTCGCTTGGATCGTGCGCTGGTTTTGTGCGTTGACCGACGGAGGGAGACACTGAGTGCTATAATCCATGCGATCGGCAACGCCCACCAACTTGCGGTGCCGCTGGAGTGAAGTATTGCCACCGCGACAAGTCCAAGCACGACGCCGATTGCAAGCGTAATATCGTCGCCGACTATGAACTTCCAGAGAAAGCGTCCGAAGGCTTCGGTTTGGGTAAGAACCGTTCTCACGCTGCCACCTCACCAGTTGATGCGAGTCCCTGTCTGGAGGAGCGCAGAAAGGCGACTAGTGCGAATGTAACGAGCGCCGTCAAGGGGATAATGGCGAGAAGCGATGCATCTGAACCTGGCCAATGTGCACCAGCGCCCTCGGCCCCCCAGAAGGTTCCAAAACTCGTCAGAAGAATACCGACTGCGTACTTAATTGTGTTCTCTGGTACCCTGGAGAGCGGTCCTCGGACCTTCACCGCCACTAGGACTACTACTGCGATCGCGAGGGCTGCAGCAAGCGCTGCGACCGGAATATCGTGGGCATTTGCACCGAAGGTCACCACTATGAACGCGACCTCTAGTCCTTCTAGTAGCACTGACTTGAAGGCAAGGGTAAATCCATATGGATCACCACCAAGTCGCCCGGCTCCAACCTCAGTTCCGGCGGCTTTCGCTGCAGCAACTTGTTTGAGATAGATGGCATCCTCATCGTGAAGGTCCTTAAAGCCGGAGGCGCGCAGGACTGCCTTTCGAACCCAACCGAGTCCAAAGACTAACAACAATGCACCCACAATAAGGCGGAGCGGACCCAGAGGGATCGAGGAAATCGCCGGACCCAAGGCCACGATGATGACAGCGAGCACCCCGAGCGCCGTAGCCATGCCACGGAGTGGAGATTTCCACCCTCTCGTCACTCCAACCGCCACGACTACCGTCGTGGCCTCAACAGCCTCTACGGTGCAGGCCAAAAAGGCTGCAGCGAAGAGAAGCCATCCAGTCATAGACATACCTCCAGCTGTGTTAGTTATACGTCAAAGCAAAAACATCCACAGACGGTAGTGGATCCTTGCTCGAACCGGTACGCCAACGCGCCCTCCAATAGCATAACAAGCGTTAGGGAGAAACCTAACGGCGGTTAGATAAAATGTGTTCAGCAGGGAGCATTCTACCTAGGGTGTTCGCTGTTCTTCCTCTGTGCATAAGGCTCGACAGCGTTCATCGGCCAGAGGTTACAGAGTGCGAGGAGCCCACGCAATGACGATGACCGCGACAACCCTCCGCCCAGTCTTGGGTTTCGATCAACTCTGGTTATCTCGAGACACTCAAGCCCACGGGAGACGGTCTCCTGTACGAGGATTCAGGTTACCGCAATACACATTCATCAAGTGTTCGGTTCGAATTTACCAGTTCATCCGCTAACTGTAAGTTAGCTGACATAGCTTGTTCTTCGTTGCTGAATGTTCGAGTGAGGTGAGGTTCTAGTGGCTGAGGTGAGGCTTGAAGGCGTGACCAAGATGTACGGAGAGCAGAAGGTTGTTAATGGCTTCGAGCTCTCGGTTGCAGAGGGTGAGTTCATCGTGCTACTCGGACCCTCGGGTTGTGGGAAGTCGACGACATTGCGGATGGTGGCCGGCCTCGAATCGGTGAGCTCCGGCAAAGTAGTCATCGGCGACACGGACGTGACGCAGACATCGCCCGCTACTCGAAACGTTGGCATGGTGTTCCAAAACTACGCTCTTTTCCCACACATGACAGCCTTCGAGAATTTAGCATTTGGCCTTAGGGCAAGACGTCTGCCGAAGGCTCAAGTCAACGAGCGAGTTGCAGAGGTTGCGAGGATGCTCGAGCTAGAGAGTGTCCTACGAGTACGACCCAAAAACCTCTCTGGTGGCCAGCGCCAGCGCGTGGCATTAGGTAGGGCTCTGATCAGAAAGCCAGCAGTCTTCCTGATGGATGAGCCATTGTCGAATCTTGATGCCAACTTACGGGACCGTGTCAGGATGGAGCTTGCCAGTCTTCATCGCCGACTCGCAATCACCACGCTATATGTGACACATGACCAAGGCGAAGCGATGACTCTGGCTGACCGAGTGGTGGTGATGAACGCCGGTGCGATTCACCAGGTTGGTACCCCTGCTGAAATCTATGAAGAGCCAGCAGACACATTTGTCGCCCACTTTATCGGCTCGCCAGGGATGAATCTTTGGAAATTCGATATCAATGCAGGGGCTCGAGGAGTTGTTGATTCGCTGGATGTCATGGTTGACCCTGGGCTTTGGCCAGAATCCTCGCGCACGGGCACCGAGCGCGAGATCGTCGTTGGTGTGCGACCTGAGCATCTTGAGCTCGCTGAATTTGTAGAGGTGCCTGGGGTCCGTGCTGCGATGGAGGTTGAGTTGGTGGAACGTTTCGGCAGTCACCAGCTGGTACACGGGAAGCTCGTTGGAGTGGGTCACCCAATTATTGCTCGAATGCCAGCAGAGGTGGAAGTTGAGGTTGGCACCCTGCAGGTTGTGGCTGCCGATGTCAGGAGAGTCCATTTATTCTCGGGCAGTTCAGGGGAGAGGCTCGGCGGCAAGATAGCGATGGATGCGACCGAGAGCAAAATCTATGGGTCGGTCGATGAGCCTTGGGGCGGTCGATGAGTCTGAGTTTGAGGTCTCGCGGGACCAATGTGGAGGATAAGGTTCAGCCGGTTCGACGTAGCTGGTGGAGGCCTAGTCAATTCTCGGAGGCTATCTCTGCGTATGCGCTGCTAAGCCCTGCACTTGTAGTCTTTTTCCTGTTCTTTTTCGTGCCCACTGGGTTTCTCATCTATATTTCGTTCTTTCACTGGGGCATATTGAGCAGTGCCACCCAGTTTGTCGGCTTGAAGAATTTTCGCACACTATTTTCGCAGCCCTTGTTCCTGCGGTCGATAGAGACTAGTGCTTACTATACGATCGTGATGATTCCAGCGACCGTGATGCTCGCGCTCGCGGTCGCTATGCTACTGAGGGAGGTGGTGACCGCCCGCAGGGGAGGGGTGTGGCGTGCCGCTGTGTTCTTGCCGCATGTCACTCCGGTAGTCGCTACGTCGATTATTTGGGTCTGGATCTTTAACCCTCAATTTGGGCTGGCGAATGCAGTGCTTACCTTTCTTCACCTTCCTGCTCTCAATTGGTTAGAGAGCGTTCATTGGGCACTGCCCGCTGTTATGATCGATACGCTCTGGCATTCATTGGGGCTGTATGTCATCGTGTTTCTCGCAGGACTTGCAAATATTCCTCGTGAACTTCTTGAGGTAGCTAGTCTCGAAGGTGCTAGTCGAAGGCATGTGTTCCGGCGCATTATACTCCCTCTACTCTCTCCAACTACCTTCTTCGTCGTGATCTTAGCTACCGTCAACAGCTGGCAGGCGTTCTCACAGATTTATACCATGACTGGGGGTCCCCACGGTGGAGCAGGGGGCCCTGCTTTCTCGACCACAACTGACTCGCTTCTCACCTATCAAACGGCTTTTATTTATGATCACTTTTCTCTTGCTGCAGCCATGGCTCTAATTCTTTTCCTGATTATCCTCGCTTTGACATTGATCCAAAAATGGGTCTCGAATAGACTGGTATTTTACCGATGAAAACAGTGGTTAATGATAAGTCCACGAGTCAAGTGTTCCAATTCTTGACAAAAACAATCAAGTGGGTTGCCGTGACGGTGGTAGCGGTACTGTTTGCCTTTCCACTCTACTGGGTAGTGGTTACGGCGTTCAACACCAAGAAAGGCGTCTTTTCGATTCCACCGAAGTTTACGCCTGCTTTTCACACCTCGGCCTTCCTTTACGTGCTTACCCACAGCAGTTGGCTAGGGTACATGCTCAATACAGTCTTCATCTCTGGATCCACGGTAATATTGGTAATTATTACCTCCGCGATGGCAGGTTATGCACTTTCTGACCTTAAATTCCGTGGAGCTGGGGTTGTGTTTGCGGCGGTGCTGGCCGTAATACTTCTTCCCGCACAGGCCTTACTGATCCCTCAGTACGCTGTGGCGCTTCACCTCCACATGCTAAACACTTATTGGATTCAAATAATCCCATTCGCGGCAAGCACATTTGGTGTGTTGCTATTTCGGCAATTCTTCAAGACGCTACCTAGGAGTTACTGGGAAGCGGCACGATTAGAGGGGGTTGGTCACCTTCGTTATGTCTTTCGCATCGCGCTGCCGTTGGCTCGCCCAGCTGTGGTAACGGTGGCATTGCTGACCTTTATCAGCTCGTGGAATCAGTTCCAATGGCCTCTCATTATGACGACCTCCCATAGCGTACAACCAATCGAGATTGCGCTCTCTCACTATATGCAGACTTATGAGGCGAATTGGCGAAAGTTAACGTCTGCGGTCTTGCTAGCTCTTGCCCCTATTGTTGTGGTGTTCATCGCCCTACAACGTTATATCGTCGATGGTGTTGCTGGTCGGGATTCAGGCGTGAATGCTTGATCTCTTGGTGTTGCTGGTCGGGATTCAGGCGTGAATGCTTGATCGTAGTTTGTAAAAATCTTTATAGAAGGGTTTGGTTATGACAGTTTCCAAAAAGAAAAATAGAGGGTTTAGTCTCGTTGCCATTGCTCTTGGTTCGTCAGCGGTCCTCGCGGCCTGTGGTTCATCAAGCTCAGCGAGCACGGGTTCTACGACCTCCGCTAAGAAATCTGCTCCTGTGACAGTGACGCTATGGGAGTCGCATAATGGCGGTCCAGTTGGCAACGAAATGACGGCTCTACAAAATAGTTTCAACGCAACGCATGCGAGCGTTAAAGTAAATATTGTAGTTACCAAGGCATCGAGTAAATTGCTTGCGGCTATTGCCGCGGGTGATCCTCCAACTCTTGCAGAGATTAGCCATTATGATGGTAAGTATGTGAAGTCGGGGGCGCTGGTTTCGTGGAATAAGTATATAGCAAAATCTTCTGTAGTTACGCAGACAAATGTGGTACCGCCAGTCTGGCGCAATGGCGAGGTTGGGTCAATCCACTATAGGTTGCAGGCTGGCGTGAAAGTGTCCGAGGTCTTTTATAATCAGTCGCTTTTTTCAAAGGCTGGCATATCTAGTGTTCCTCTGACTGACGCGCAGATGGCTGCAGATGCTGCCAAGTTAAAGGCTATAGGGGTGATTCCGCTCGGTTGGAAGGATTCTTCGGCTCATATCCTACCTACTTTTCTGAGCAATGGTGGTTCGATGTTAAAGGGTTCGAATGCGGTCGGCCATAGTGTCGCATTCGACAACGCTGCTGGTACTGCGACATTTTCGTACTTCCATCACCTGTACTCAGCCGGTGAAATGCAGTTTCATCATGGAACAACTTTGCGTCAGGATTTTGCTTCCGGCAAGATAGGAATGATCGACGGTACTTCAGCTGGGTATGCTAAGGTGCTGGCTGCTGTTGGCGGCGCGTTCAAGGTCGGGGCGTTCGTAGAGCCATCCGGTTCTACTGGCATCCATTATAATTTGGCACAGGGTCTTGGGTTCGTGTTGCCAAAGGCTGATACCACTGCTCAGCGTAACGCTGCTTGGACCTTCGTTCAGTGGTTCTTGGGAGCTAAGCAGCAAGCGGCTTGGGCCGAAGCGACTGGTTTTGCGCCCGAAACGAAGGCTGGCGTTTCCGATATTCCTGCGAGTTTCCTAGCGACGCATCCAGGTTTGAAGGCGTCAATAGCTGCAGTGGAGTCGCCATACACGTTCCCACGGCCAGTGTCCGACTCGTATAACGAAGTTCAGGCCTCCCTTGATACGGAGTTCTTCAACGCTGTGACGGGTAAACAGTCGATTTCGTCTGCTTTATCGACGCTTCAATCGCAAGGGAACTCCTATATGAGTGGTGCGAGCGAGTTGTAGGCGTTCTAGAGGATTGCAGGTAGTCGTGGTGGATGCTGAGGCTACCTGCATAGGATTGCCCAGATTGAGTCAGGCGAGGTAGACGAGTGGTTGAGCTTGGAGATTCTTTCGATGCGCCGCTAGAACTGGTGCGCTGGTTTCGCACGACTCGACCAAGTATTTTGGTTGTAGAGGATGATGCTGTTTTTAGGCAGGCGCTGAGTAGCTATTTGTGGAATGCGGGCATTATCGTTTCCGAGGTCAGAGATGGAAATGAGGCGATCGATATAGCTCTCGATCCTCGGGTGTCCTTCGATGCGATTATACTCGATCTGCTGCTCCCGCTTCGTGATGGTAGCGAGGTGGTAGAGATGATTCGTTCGGCTGGTGTGCTAACGCCTGTTCTCATCCTGAGCGCCCTTGGTCAGCCACAGGATCGGGTTGCTGGCCTGAGTGTGGGTGCTGACGACTATCTAGGGAAGCCGGTGCATTTCGTTGAGCTTCTTTTGAGGCTAGCCAAGCTCATACAGCGAAGAGACGACTCAGCGGTTGCGCTGAGCCGCCTAAGGTGTGGGCGAATCCTGATCGGCGTAGAGACCAGGCAGGTTTGGGTTGGGGAGGATGAGGTTTTTCTCAGTCCTACCGAGTTTGATATCCTTCGATACTTGGTAATGCGGTCGGGGCTCGTGTTGACCAGGGAGACTATTCGCTCTGTGATCTGGCCCGAGGTTGATACCATAGCTCCTAATCTCATCGATTCTCATATCGCACATCTCCGGCGTAAACTCGATGGTTTAGAGACTGGCGCCTACATCCAGACGGTCCATGGTGTTGGCTATCGTCTGCAGGTAGATGTGGATGTCCATTAAGTGGCGGTTGGCGATCATCGTCGGTGTTATTGCTGTGTTGTTGGTTGTTTTTAGCGCAATTGTGCTTCAGTGGCGAATTACGGCTGGTATCACCGCGACCACCGAGGATGCGCTGCACTCCACCGGTCGGCGGATTGCAAATGACCTTGCATCCGGTCGGCTGATGCTTCACCCCGGGAGGTTGGTGAGGGTGGCGGCCGATTCGGAGTTAGTTCAAGTCGCTACCGATAGCGGTCGTCTACTGTATACGACTGAGGCAGCGGGCAAGAGTTTGTTGCTGGCTAAGCGTTCGTTGTTAACGGTTCGATCTGGATCATTTATATCGGCACCAACCAGTACCGGGCTGCGGAGATTGATCTTTGTTAGCGCTAGCGGTGGTCCATCGGAGAGGTTCATTATCGTGGCTAGCAACGAAGATGAGCTCAGCAATGCGTTGAGCCAGCTATGGCTGGTGGTTGCCTTCGGTGGGCCAGTCGTGGTCGGCCTCTCGGTGGTCGGCGCTTGGATATTAGCGCAGATTGCTTTGCGTCCAGTGGCCCGGCTTAGCCTCGAAGCTGAGACATTGTCGGTCGGCAGGCTGAGCCAACGGTTGGAGGTTCCCACAACCAACGATGAATTAGCTACGTTAGCGGAGATGTTGAACCGGCTTCTTGATCGCCTTCAAGCGCTCATGGAGAGTCAACATTGGTTTATCCAATCGGCGAGCCATGAGTTGCGAACGCCTCTGGCGACTATCTCTGCTGAGCTGCAGTTGGCTGTACTCCATTCGACTGATCCAATTGCGTTAGCTCAGGCGCTGCAGTCTGCCGAGGTAGCGGTTGATCAGCTGGCCGCTTTAAGTGACGACCTCTTGCTGCTCGCGCAAGGTCAAGCGGGATCGCTCACGCTCGGGTTCCAGGAGGTAGATCTCGAGCGGTTGACCGCGGCGGCCCTCGCTGCTGCGAACGATCGCTCCGGGGATGCTAGCCTTTCTTTTGTTCTTGACTGTCCTGTGGCGATATCGGTGGTTGCTGATCCGATCAGAGTGCGACAGATACTCGATAATTTACTAGAGAATTGTCTTCGTTATGCGAACCCAGGAATGGTGACGCTCTCGGTGGGTATAGAAGGAGCCTGGGTGGTGATCGCGATACAGGATGAGGGTCAGGGCTTTCCGGAGGAGCTGCTCGATGCGGCCTTCGAGCGCTTTAGTCGTGGCGTTCCAAGCAGATCGCGCGAGACTGGAGGAGCTGGTTTGGGCCTCAGCATTGTCAGGTTACTTACTGAATTGCATCATGGTTCTGTTCAGGTGGCAAACGTCGCCGGAGGTGCTCGTGTTAGCGTGCGGCTACCGTTGTCCGGTGTGGTTAGCGCGAATTACTAGCAGTAGTGGATATTTCTGTGGGATACAGAGATGCGGGAGCGGTGATATGAAGTTTTTAGTGAGCAAGGAGATGAGTTGTTGAACTCGAATGGTCTGAAAATATTAGTGCCGATCAAACAGGTTCCAAGGACCGAGGAGATTGCCCTAGATGAGTCCGGCAGGTTGATTCGCCACGGAGTGGATCTTGAGATCAATGCCTTCTGTCGCCGCGCGATTGCGAAGTCGGTCGAGTTGGCGCGAGAGCATGGAGGTACGGTGACTGCGGTCACCATGGGGCCGCCGGCGGCGCAAGCCGCCTTACGTGAAGCTATTGCGGCCGGCGTGGATGAGGGTTATCTGTTGTCGGATCCAGGTCTTGCGGGTTCAGACACACTGGTAACCGCACAAGTTTTGGCTCGTTTCGTCGCCGAGTTTGGGCCGTTCTCTATGATTATGTTAGGTAGATTTTCCATCGATGCTGGTACCGGTCAGGTTGGACCACAACTAGCCGAACTGCTTGGTCTACCCTACGCTGGCGCGGCCAACTCTATCGAGTTCGAGGACGAATTTGTCGCGTTGCACTGTGAACTCGACTCGGGCACTCGCGAATTGGTGGTTCAGCTCCCGGCTGTGATAGCTGTAGCTGAACGACTCTGTTCCCCCTCAAAGCCGTCACCTGAATCGATAGCGAGTGTCGGCATCGATCAAGTGAAGGTACTCGACGCGGATAGGCTAGGGATCGATTTTCCGATCGGGATTGATGGATCACCGACGTTTGTGCGAGGTATGACTCGGGTGCAACAGGCTCGTAGTGGGCTAAGTTGGCCTGGTCCGCTCGAGGAACAGATAGCAAAGTTGTCGTTGTTCTTGGAGGGACGTGATCTCGCTGGTGGGAATGAGCCGTGCTCTCGCAGCATGGATAGTTCCCTCTCCCTCTCCTCGATCGTGGTGGTCTGTGATCACGAGCAACGGGCTGCAACAGAAGAGTTGATTGCGTTTGCTAAAACGCTTGGTGCACCAGGGCAGTCAAGAGTCACGCTGATCGGATTCGATGACGGACAGGGTGCCTTTTCGGGTGGTGACTTTAGCATCGAATTGCGAGGGAGCAAGCATGAGGCTGACGTAGCGGCTGTCCTTGCGGAGTGGATAAGCGACAATCCTCCGGAGCTCATTATCGCTCCCGCTACTGGTTTTGGACGTGAAGTGGCCGCTAGGTTGGCTGCGGCACTTCGGGTTGGCCTCATTGGTGACGCACTGGAACTCGAGATAGTAGATGGTGGTAAAGTCGTTGCCTATAAACCAGTTGGTTCTGAGCTAACGATGGCTGCAATATCTACGCGTTCAGCGGTTCAGATAGTCACTATGAAGCCTGGTAGGGTGACGAGGGCTGCCGATGCGTCGCAGTTTTTATCCGTACCCTCTGATCAGGTGGTTACTGTTCCTCGACGAGCTAATATCGAGACTATTTCTCGGAATATTACAGAGGATGTTCGTGAGCTAGATGAAGCAAGACTCGTCATAGGCGTTGGCCTTGGTGTCGATCCTAACGACTACCCATTTCTGTATGAACAGGCTGCGCGTATCGGTGCCTCTGTAGCTTGCACCCGCAAGGTGGCGGATCGCGGTTGGATGCCTAGGTCTCGCCAGATCGGAGTGACTGGTAGGTCGATCGCTCCTGCTCTATACCTCGCCGTGGGCACTAGGGGAAGCTTCAATCATCTTGTTGGAGTCAATGGTGCTGGAACCATCTTGGGAATCAACAATGACCCTGCGGCTGTCTTAACTGCGGCTACAGATGCTGTCGTTGTGTCCGACTGGAAAATTGCGCTTCCACGTATAGTCGAGCTCGTAGCTGGGTTCGTGGGTCTTGGAGTGGTTAGCTCTAGCTGATTTACCCAGAGTGTGAGAGGTTCAACGAAACTACTTGCCCGCTTTCCAAGTCGAGGATTTTCAACGCGTTCGCCATCTTTTTTGTAGAATCAAAGATATCCGATCAGGCAACTACCTTCCTTGCTGGTGGGCAGGTTTTAAGGTCTTCAGCCCAGTGATGTGATCACTGGAGCCTGCTCGCCGCATGGTGCGGTAGTTGTCGAATCCGGGTCGAAGCTGTTCCCTGTCTCTCTTGTTTGTGAAACGGCGGGTATTTGACTTAGGTGAGTAGTGCCTTGGTAATGATCGGATAGAAGCATTCCAGCCCTTTAGTGATCCGTGTTGGATCCTTTGCCATGTCGTCGGCTAGGCGGAGTCGGATGGCATCGCCAAAGTAGGCGCTTGCCTCGAATTCCTTAAGTTCGCCGAGTGTCAATGCTCCACCCTGCTCAACCAAACTCGCCTTTGACTCGCTCGATAGACGTTGCCAATAACGCGGATCTATTCGCACTAGATATCGTTTGGCGGTTACATGCAAGCCAATAAGTTGGCATACCCTATCGGAAAATCCTAGCGACCTTGCAATCGCTGAACCGTCTGCGGCATGCTCTGTCTCACTCGATCCGTCAGTCCAAGCAAGGTCGTGAAGCAACCCTGCCACCGTGAGTTCTGGATCCCCACAATCTTCCCACAATAGCTCTGCAGTTTGGAGTAGGTGGTCAATGAGGGGCAACTCTTCTCGGTAGCTTTCGAGGAGTTTTGGGCTGCTCAAGCATGCTATGATCGACTCTGCGTTTGCCACTGAGATCTAATCCAACTTGGCCAACTCAGCTGGGATTGCGATCTCAGGTTCGTCGATGTCAGCGATGGTTAGCAGCGTGGGACCCCGCTGAAAGACCTCTACACTTTCGCCGATACTGAAAGCAATCGACTCATCAGGCGACACGGCTACGATCAGCTTCGACCCACCGCTTCCTCGGATGTGAGCAGCAAAACTCGATCCAAGAAACGACATCTCGACGAGGCGACAACTGCCATTGGCAATAGCTCGAACCCCGAGCTGCTCGGGTCGAACCAGTACCGAGACTTTGGAGCCGACGGCCACTGAATCTCCTATAGAGAACGAACCGAACTCGCGGGTCATCACCATATCCTCTTGGGTTGCGGTGCCAGAGATCCGATTGACCTTGCCAACGAACTCTGCGACGAACTCTGTCGACGGGGCTGCATATATCTCTGTCGGCGAACCTAGCTGTTCAAGCACGCCCTGGTGCATAACGCCAATCCGATCAGCAATGGCGAGCGCCTCCTCCTGATCATGGGTCACAAAGATGGTTGCAATCCCCACCTCTTTTTGTACTCGTCGGATCTCCTCCCGGAGGTTCACTCGCACCTTAGCATCGAGCGCCGATAGCGGCTCATCGAGAAGCAACACTGTTGGTTCGATGGCCAATGCCCGGGCCAGAGCGACGCGTTGTTGTTGCCCACCAGAGAGTTGGTGCGCAAACCGATCGCCGAGCTCTCCTAGGCCCACTAGTTCTAGTAATTCATTGGAGCGTCTCCTTCGTTTTGCTCCGCTCACCTTCCTGATTTTTAGGCCAAACTCTATATTTTCAGCCGCGGTCAAATGCGGAAAGAGGCTGTAGTGTTGAAAGACAATTCCCATATTTCGTTTGGCTGTGGGCTGCTGGGTGATGTCATGGTCGCCTACGAAGACATGGCCACCGTCGAGGCGCTCGAGGCCGGCGACAGACCGAAGGGCGGTTGATTTGCCACAGCCCGAGGGTCCGAGCAACACCACGAGTTCACCGGCTTGAACATGCAGTGAAAAACCGTCAAGCGCACGCGTGGAACCGTAGAACTTCTTGAGCCCCTCCAGACGCAGATTACCGTGTGGCACCGACACTCCTTTTCTTTGTACGGCCATTGCCGAATATGGTGACCAGCGAGAGTGGTATGAAAGCTACAAGCAGAGCGACCAACGATACCGCTACCGCTTCAGCTGCTGCAGTCAGACCGATCTGCACGATGTAGACCGGAAAAGTATTGAAACTTAGCAGCGATGCGACCACAAATTCGCCGAGTGCATACGCGCCTGCCAAGATCAACGCTCCGATCATTCCTGCTCGCAGGTTCGGCAACAGTACCCCAATCAGCGTGCGGTTCCAGCTTGCGCCGAGAGATTGAGCCGCCTCCACGAGGGTATTGATATCGAGTGAACGTACTGCAGTGTCAAACGTGCGATAACTATACGGAAGCGCCAACATTACGTAGATGGGCGCCAGGATAAATGGGGAGGTCAGTATGACGTTCAATATGCTGTGATAGGCTCCAAGAATCCCGAGTACCACGACAACCGAAGGTACTCCTAGTGGTACGATGCTTAGCGCATCGATCAAACCACGTAGTCTTGGCACCCTAACTGAGACCCAGATTGATGTTGGGATCACCAGAAGACCGGTCAAGATCACGGTAAGGATTGCTACTTGCAATGATAACCACAAAGATGACCGGAAAGACGGATCGTTAAATAGGGATCGATACGCCGAGAAAGTGATGTGATTATGGACTCCTAGGACCGAGTACCGAGCAGAAGCGATAATTGGTATGAGAAAGAACGCGCCAACTACCAGCAATACGACTGCTCGAAACACTCCGCCAATTCCGGCCTGTCTAAGATGGCCCCCCTCGGCTCCAGGCACTACCGCAACCAACGTGATGCCTTCCTCTGGCTCAAGACATAAACGGTCGCAGCTAATGCGACCACGATGATCATGCCTAGTCCCAAGGCATTCCCGAGATTGGCCTGTCCAGCGGCTACATTCCCTGAGATGAGACTGCCAATCTGGATCGGCACGAGCGGTAGAGTCCCCGAGGTCAAGGCTTCAGCCGTTGCATACGCAGCGAATGCGTCTGCGAATATGACCACCGTCCCCGAAAGAATGGCAGGGGTCAGGATTGGTAGCCCGACTGACCACCAAAATCTGAGCTTTGACGCCCCGAGGGAGCGTGCGGCCTCGACCCAGGCGGATCTGATGTTTTGGATGGGTCCCAACATCACGAGAATCATCACAGGGATCAAGAAGTACTGATAGACGATTATGAGTCCGATTACTGAATAAAGGGAGAACCCATGTGCGTAGAGGTTAATACCCATGTCGGAAAGGATTTTGGTGACGATGCCGAAGTTGCCCAACGTTGCAATGAAGGCGAAAGCCAGCGGAACGCCGCCTGTATTTGCGAGTACGCTTGAGCTCGATTGCACCAGTGCGCGTGGACGGCCTTTGGTGGCTGCCACCGCCAGCGCGGCTAGGAAGCCAACTACCACCGCGATAATGGTGCTACCAGCTGACAGTTCGAACGAAGCTACAAACGAGTGGAGGTAGGGACCGGAGAACGCGAGACGAAGATTGGAGAGTGTCAGCGTCCCATTGTTGGATTCGAAGGCCCCTATCAAGACCGATATCGCTGGTATGATCAGGAAAATAAGTAAAAACAGAAGATAGGGAAGCACTCCTCCGTAACGGCGAACCTCACGCCGTTTGTGAGCTACGAGAGGAGGGCTGGGGAGACCCTCCTCTCTGCTACGGGTAAGGGTGGTTACCATCAGACCTTTGGCCAGTTGGCGAGGATGACTGTCTGTGCGGCATTGAGCTGGGTCTGACTCGGAAAGACGGGTGTACCGCTCACTGGAGGGACGGCTGCCAGGTAGGTCTTATTTACGGTCCCATCCTTGACCATGGAGGTCAATCGGATTGGATCGGTATAACCCTTCAGCCATAGATTCTGTCCAGCATTTGAGTAGAGGTACTCCTCCCAGAGGCGCGCTGCTGCCGGATGGGGTGCATCCTTGGCGATGGCTTGGGCGTAATAGGACGCATAGTGGACACCCTTTGGGATGATCACTTTCCAGTCAATCTTGCCTTTGAGCGCGTTCTGATAGGCGACGTTCAAGTAGTCCCAGTCGATATTGACTTTGACCTCACCAGAGGAGATCGTCGCAGCGGAGGACTGAACGGGGATGAAGTTCCCAATCGTCTTCAGGTGCTCAAAATACTTGATCCCTGGCGTG
>DAHXNM010000004.1 GCA_027365375.1 Ferrimicrobium sp.
GTACTCTAGCTAAACTTGCCTCGCGTGCTCAACACGCTACCGATCATCAGATCGATACTACCGATGCAAGGGCCCCGACTGTGGATTCACTTGCGATCGAGACGCCATAGGATCAATTAATATCCTCCGGAAGGCGATATACGGGGAATACGTACCAATAAGACCGGATACTACAATTCCAGTCACGTATCTCAGGGCTGTCAAACGTTGGTCACCTAATCAACGCGAGGCACACCATATGGTGCAGTGTGACAAGGCCAGAGCCCTGAGTAGTGCCCAGAACCGGGCCTTGTCTGAGCTAACTCAGATTAGCAAGCCGAAGCTAGCAAACTCATCCACCAGTACCGATTCATCGGTACCAGACCAATCGGTCGCGGTGGCGTGATGGGAGCGATGTTAGGTAACCCCAACCAAACGGCGGAGCCAGAAGCCCCATCTGTAAGGGTGGAGAGGTTCACGGGAGCTTAGCTGCTACCCGACAGCGAGGTGTCGTGGCCCGTCTGTGAGCACCTCAATAGCGAGTTCCGGCGAGACGATGTTGATTTGAACGCCGGTTCCCATCTCGAAACCAGCCAGTGTGGAGAGTTTAGGGTAGACATGTGCATGCCAATGAAAATTGCCAAAGGCACGATATGGGGAGGAGTGGAAGACAAGGTTATATGCCACCGGACCCACCTTTTCGCGTAGAGTTGCCAGCGAGGAGGTAATCGCCTCACCGACGCCAAAAAGTGCCTCTGGGTCGGCAAGATGCATGTACGGTCCATGTTCGCGCGGCACGATGAGGAGTTCAAACGGGATCGACGACCAATAGGGGGCGATAACCGCGAGGTGGTCGTTGGTAAAGAGAATGCGTGAGTCGATCGACTCCTCAAGCGCAACCGTTGTACAGAGTAGACACCCACCGACAAAGCGAGCAAAACCCGCCTGTTCGTCTGCGAGCTCGCGGGGTACGAACGACATACCGAGAAGCTGTGCATGGGGATGTGCCATTGAAGCACCTGCGTCGCGACCCTGATTGACGATAGCTTGTGAGTAGCGAATCGACTTCGAGTGTGCATGCGCTTCGATTCGATCGCGCATCGCCGACATGACGACGCGTGACTGCTCGGCATCGAAGTCGCTCCACTTCGCATCGTGGTCGGGTGACAAGATCAGCACCTCGTGGATACCGGTAGCAGGAGCCTGGGTGAAGACTGGTCCATGACTAACGCTGACCATCGGGGCGTCTCCTTGAAATGCGGGGTAGAGGTTGGGAACTACGCGAACCTGCCAGGAGCCGGTTGGGCCATAGGTCTCAAGTGCCGGGGGTGTCGCCTCCTCGTTGCCTGGACAGAACGGGCACGGGCGGGTTGGATCTTCAGGAGCTATCTCCGAAGAGAGGGAGATAGCTGCAGGCCGATAGCGCCGACCCTCCGCGACTACCACCCATCTACCGGTTAGCGGGTCAAGCCTCAACTGATGTGCATCCACAAGCGCTCCTTTTATCACTCAAGCTAGCAGGTCATCTCGCAGGTATCGTGAGTTGTTCAGCTAGGTATAACCCAGAGTTTTCCATCTTGTTCCTTTCCGAGGAGTCATGAGTAGCCTGCTAACACAGGC
Source organism: Ferrimicrobium sp. (assembly GCA_027365375.1). Classification (GTDB taxonomy): domain Bacteria; phylum Actinomycetota; class Acidimicrobiia; order Acidimicrobiales; family Acidimicrobiaceae; genus Ferrimicrobium. Next base: position 1,600 of record DAHXNM010000004.1, read on the forward strand.
GTTCACGGTCATTATATGATGAGGAGCCGCTAGCTGTTAGCTGCAATTGAGAGGCCTAGTGATGATGGAGCTACCCAAGTTGGAGGAGGATTGGAGGTTCGAAAAGGATGTAGAGTAGAAACCGGGTGCGGTCGAAGAAGGTTTTTCATCGACGAGGATGGAAGGTTTTGTGATGCCAGAGTTGTCCAAGCAGATAAATCGACTTGATCAAGAGGACGTGCTGGCGCAGTTTTGTGCACGATTCGCCCCAGACAGGCTCGGAGTTAACTACCTTGATGGGAACTCGCTCGGCCGTCTGAGTCATGACGCTCGAGCATCGATCCTCTCTGCCATCGATGATGAATGGGGGAATGAGCTCATTCGGGGTTGGGAACATTGGACTGAACTCAGTTCTCAACTGGGAGAGACCCTGGGTTCCGAGCTGCTTGGTGCGGCTCCGGGCCAGGTAGTCGTCTCCGACTCGACCTCGGTCAATTTGTACAAGGCCATCCTCTCTGCCCTTTCCCTAGTGCCCGATCGAAAGGTTTTGGTCGCAGATATCAATGACTTTCCAACTGATCGTTTTATTCTTGAGGGTATCGCAGCATCGAATGGTCTTGAACTTCGGCTGATCGCCTCTTCGATGAATGAGCCGGTTGGCCCAGACGAGTTTGCCCCCTATCTTGATGATGATGTTGCAGTTGTAGTGATGTCTCAGGTCAACTATCGTTCTGGTGCTCTGGTTGATCTCGCTCGCCTCGCCTATGCTACCCATAGTGTGGGTGCCCTCCTGGTCGCCGATCTCTCGCACTCAGTGGGTGCCGTTCCCATCGCCCTAGATGCCGATGATGTTGACTTTGCCGTTGGCTGCACGTATAAGTATGTGAATGGAGGGCCTGGGTCGCCCGCTTTTCTGTATGCACGACAACGTCTACAGTCTGAACTCACCCAGCCGATCTGGGGGTGGTTCTCGGCGGCGGATCAGTTCCAGATGGGGCTGAGCTACGAGCCTGTGTCCGGGATCGGACGCTTTCTTGTTGGCACGCCGCCAGTGCTTCAACTGGCTGCTCTAAAAGGGGCACTTGGGGTGGTCTGTGATGCTGGCATCGAACGCATTAGGCAAAAATCTGTGACCCAGACAGAGCTTGCTATCGAGCTCTTTGATGCTCATTTAGCCCCGCAAGGCTTCCAACTCGCATCACCGCGTGACCCGGCTAAGAGAGGTGGGCACGTGACGTTTGAGCATTCAGAGGCCCTCGCCTTCTCCAGCTCTTTATTTGCCGACCATCGTGTATTGGTCGATTACCGAGTTCCAAACCGTATCCGGTTTGCTCCCTCACCCCTCTATACAAGCTTCGCTCAGGTTTACGAGGGGATTATGGCGCTTTCGAAGGTGGCTGCTAGATGAGTGAGCGCTGAGCCAGAGGCGCATAGATAAGCCTTCACTCCGTAGACTCATCGAACGTGGAGGTCTATCTCGATCACGCTGCGACTTCTCCGATGTCCGAGGAGGTTTTGGCGACCTATATCGAAGTGGTCCGAACTGCGCCCGCAAATCCTGCATCCGGACATGTTGCCGGAGCCATAGCTAAACACCAGCTTGAGTTGGCACGTAGCAAGGCGGCCCAACTCTTTGGAATGGGTGAGGATGAGGTGCTCTTTACCTCCGGGGCAACAGAGTCGATGAACTGGGCAATAAGTGCGGTGGCTGCTCGACCTGGCGTTGTATTTGCGACTCCGATCGAGCACAGCTGCGCGATGGAGCCACTGAAGCGGCTCGGTGATCGTGTGGTTTGGCTGCCTATGACTCCTTCTGGGAAGGTGGATTTCTCGGCTGCCATTGAGTCGTTGAAGGCGTGTTCGCACCGCATAAATGCCTTGATTGTGATGGGGGCGAACAACGAGACAGGAGTCATCCAGCCGGTACGTGAGCTCGCCTCACTGGTAAGGCGTCTCAATCCCTCGGCTTTAGTGATGTCCGACCTGGTAGCGATGGCTTCCTGGGGAGGAGTTGCTGAGGCGATGGAGTGGGTCGACTTCGGGGTGCTTAGTCCACACAAGGTCGGTGGCCCGGTCGGGGTTGGTGTGGTTCTTCGGCGACGAGGTGCCGAGATTGCCCCTTTCGTTATCGGCGGGGCGCAGGAGTACGATATGCGTGCGGGAACGGTATCGGTACCCCTAGTGGTCGCTGGCGTTGAGGCACTTTCCACTGCTGTCCGGCATAGTGAAGATCACAGACTGATCTGTAAAGCCCTTCAAGAGCGTCTTGAGCGAGGCCTCACCGATCTGGATACGAATGCTGTGATCGTGGGCGCTGAGGAGTCACGAGTTGGCATCACCAGTGCGGTATTTACTGGATTACGCGCTGAGGATATTCTGTTCTTGCTTGACGAACAGGGTGTGCGCGCCTCTGCCGGGGCTGCCTGTGCTTCGGGGGCGATGCAGCCTTCTCATGTCCTACTCGCCCTTGGTTATCCGCGCGACGAGGCGCTTGCCCAGGTGCGTTTCTCGTACGCGTCCTCGTTGAGCGAGGCTGAAATCGATTATGCCATCGACGCCGTTGGCAAGGCAATTACGAAGTTGCGGTCGAGATGATGTTAATAGTGCCAAGACGGTTAGGTCCCGCGCGATGAGGACCTGGCTATGAAGTTAGGGATAAATAATCCGATTTATGTTCTTCTTCTTATCCTGCATGTAGGAGTAGGACTGATTGGCTTTGGTGCCAACGCCATGGCTGGATGGACGGCCCGTGACGCTGCATACCGAGGACCTACCGATGCGGTGCGGCGTTTCTTTGATGGCAAGGTCTCGTTGGCACAGTGGTGTGTTGTGTTGGTA
>DAHXNM010000034.1 GCA_027365375.1 Ferrimicrobium sp.
TCCTGTTCTTGTGGATAAAGTCGCTCACGAATGCTCATACCCATAGTATTGGTTGAGAGTCTGACAGCCCTGACTTTAGGATGTAATCGAGGTCGCTCGGCCCCGCCCTTACAGACGGGGCTTGCGCTCTCGTTTGGTCAAAAATCCTTAGCGTGGCATCGCGTCGTCACGCACCATTCCCGAGGCACTGTTACACAGGCAAGAGGCGCCCACTTCGGTGCTCGAGAGGTTTGAACAGTATGCTCGTCTTGACACGGGGAACACCAGTGAATGAGAACGGTGGAAGATGCCGTCGATTGGAGCTCCCATCAGGGCCACGCAAGCTAGGCTGACCAGGTCGGCAGGCAGTGTGCTCGGCTGCTCGCAGGGTAGAGCTGGGAAGGCGTCATTGAAGTTGGTTCACTCGCCTAATAGCCTTTGAGTAGGTCGCAGTTGCTTCCGGCAGGTGAGAAACCTCGTGCGGTGCGGGACCCAATTCCGAGAGTTGTTGGATGGCTAAGAGTCATAGAAGGAGTACGTCACCAATGTCGCTACTTACCCCCACATTGGAGACTGCGCGACTACGACTCCGTCCTTTCAACGACACCGATGCAGACGACCTCTTCACACTACACAGCAACGCAAATATTCTCCGCTTCTGGGACGCACCTGCGTGGAACGACCGCGGACGTGCCGAGAAGTTCATCATTGCTTCCCACCAGAAGGCCGAGGAGGCCACCGGAGTGCGGCTGGCCGTGGAGCGTGTCGCTGACGGTGCCTTCATCGGTTGGTGCAGCCTGCATGGGTGGAATCCGGACTTCCGGAGCGCATCGCTCGGCTACTGTTACACCGATACCGCTTGGGGTCTCGGTTATGCCACCGAGGCTGCGTGCGGGTTGTTGCAGTGGGCCTTCGACACTCTGGACCTAAATCGCGTGCAGGCCGAGGTCGATACGCGCAATATGGCATCCGCCCGTGTACTGGAGAAGCTCGGATTTTTGCTTGAAGGAACGCTCCGGGAAGACTGTATTGTGAATGACGAGGTATCTGACTCTTGGGTTTACGGGCTGATCAGGCGGGAATGGAAATTCACCGATTATCGAGCAGCCCGACACTAACCCTTCTTCTGATGCTGCTAACCCGCAGCGGCGCCCGTCTTCCTGACTTGGATAAAGCGGCCATCTGGTCAATCGAGAGCATGCTGGTCAGAGTACGTCTGCGCTACCCTAACTGACGATCAGCAGAAGAATTACTTGGCGCTCTGGAACTCCTCATGCCGCCCTTCAAGACCGTGTTTGTCTGGACGCGAAGCCAGCTGCCTGGGACCCACCAGCTGAGCGCCGTTCATCTCCTTGAGGCCATGTTGGAGCATGGGGCCATCGATCTCGCTAAGAAGTTCTGATCTTATCTCGACAACACAGTCGGGGCGAATGCTCAATAGATTGCGGTCAAAGGCGGCATGATGGAGTTTGCACAATGTAATTCCATCCAGGTACGATCGGTGCTCCTCGTGGATGACCATCTGGATGAATATGGGCAGCATCGAGTAGTTCTAAGTGATGGAGCTGACAAATATCGCAGGTCGACTTATCGGCATGTAGGACTCATGACGAAAAAAGGGCTGGTGCAATCGGATCTTGGTCATGCGTGTGCGGTATTCGCGTTGAAAGTCACCAATCGAACCGAGGTCAAGTCCACGGAGGTGTTCGCCCACCGCTATGGCGAACTCGTGACGTGAGCGGGCTTCGGCTCCGACATAGACTGGGTAGATTGGCAGGTAGGCTCCACGAGCCATGCCGACAAAGTAGACTAATCGGAATGGAATCCATCCGCAAGCTATTTGGAAACACGTTGCTGCGAAGATTCCTGATCGCTCGTGCTCTGGCTAACCTTGGCTTTGCAATGGTCCCAGTTGCGCTTAGCTTCATGATGCTCGACCTCTTTCATTCAGCGAGCGATCTTGGGCTAGTACTCGGTGGCGAGGCGATCACCCTGGTGGCGGGGTTGCTCGGGGCCGGGATAATTGCTGACCGGGTTCCGCGTACACGTTTGCTGGTGTTGGCTGACCTAATGACCGGCATTGCCTATATTGCGCTCGGTCTGTTTGGCCACTTTGGCTTGCGCAACATTTGGCCCTACGTCGGGGGCGGTGGAATTATAGGCATTGGATCAGCGCTTTTCGGGGTGTCAATGGATGGTTGGGTGCAGGCGAACGTCCATGGAGACTTACGGCAATCGGTTAATGCTGCGCGGAGCATCTATAGGAACCTTGCTAGCATTGTCGGTCCTCTCGCCGCAGCAGTACTAGTAGCACTGACGTCCCCTCCATTGGCTATCGTCATCGCTGGATTCCTTCCTCTAATCGCAAGCTACATCTTTGCCACGACTAAGGCCACCGAAGTCTCCGCAGGTGTGTCACAGCTCGCGCGAACCGGGGTATTGAGAGATCTTAAAGAGGGGTGGACCGCCTTTTCATCACGGCCATGGATCTGGAGCATCGATCTACAGTTCGCGATCTGGCATCTGGTGACCTATGCGCCGATTATCGTTTTGGGCCCACTCCTTGCCAAGGAGTACTACCATGGAGCCTCGGGATGGGCGGCTATTCTCGCTGCACTCGCCGTTGGAGGAGTAATTGGAGGAGTCGTTGCCTTTCGGAGTTTAGCCAAGCATCCCTTACGGCTTTCCATTGGCAGCCTGGTTCTCATGGCACCCTTCCCTGCATCGCTGGGACTCCATTTCAGCCTGGGATGGGTCGCATTGACATCGCTATTAGCTGGTGCTGGCTTGGAATATTCGGGAGCTCTGTATTCGTTCTCGGTTCAGGCCCACGTACCAAAGGAGGTGATCTCAAGAGTCTCGAGTTTTGATTATCTGGCTTCAGTTGGTCTTTTGCCTATCGGTTACGTGCTGGCCGTGCCCCTTGCGCACCTTCTCTCACTGGTAACGCTCTTTATCATTGGAGCGGTGTATACCCTGCTCTCAGCTATCGTAATCCTGTCGGTGAGATCGGTTTGGAATCTCCCCCGCTCGCCGCTCACGAGTTCTTGACCAAGTTTGAGTGCAAGCCTCGTCTATAAAGGTGGGGTCGGCGTACAGCTTCCTCTACCGCCACCGCGATCTTCTTTAAGCAACTGCACGCCCTCGCAAAGCCACCACAATCAGCCGATCATCGCTCGAGGTGACCTGATTGCCACCCAGCAACGCGACGCGCGTGCAACAACTAGAACGTCAGCTCTCGCAGTTAATGGGCGAGCAAACCTGGTGAGAATCCGGCCTCCGGGTACCCGACAGAGTCGACCAGCTTCATGCCTTCACCACATACTTGAAGCCGAGCTGGCAGACATACAGATCCAGCTAGCCGTCCATGCCTCCCCAATTGTGAGTCCAAACCAATCGGACAGCTGGCATATATAAACAACGACCTCCTGTTTCTTTATGCTGGTCAATGAGACTTAAATCATGATCTCACAGGTTGAATCGGGCGAAATTCACAGTACGATAACTGGTATGCCGCTTATTTCAGAAGGCCAGTTAGCCTGAATGCGTGCTGAGTCCTATCGAGTTCAGAGAATACCAAGAGGGCGATCTCGATGGGGTGATTGCTTTGTGTCACCAAGGGGGCTGGAATTCCTATACCGACGACAGAGATCGAACGCGGAAAGTCTTCACCGCGCCCGGAGTTGTGGCCGTAGTTGCCACTACCTCCAGCCATATCATTGGGTTCGCCTACTTCCAAACAGACAGAGCGATACAAGCCCACCTGTCTCTTCTTGTCGTCGAACAGACCTATCGCAGACTCGGTGTTGCCAAGGGGGTCATATCCTACGCATTTCCTTTGCTTGCGGCTACGAGAGTCGATCTCATCACTGATACCGCCGAAGCCTTCTATCGCTCCCTTTCCCACAAGGAGGAGTCGGGCTTCCGACTCTATCCACCTAGGACACCCACTAGCGACAGTTAGGCGATGAGGGTTCTCTTTTGTGGCAAGAACCGATCCGACTTTAGAAGCGACCAGTTTTGGTGGACGCTAGACATATGCCGGGCAGTCTTGCTGCTATAGACCAACAGGTGTTGTCCAGCCCGGATGGTTGAGAGTTTTGCTGCTATCGACGAGGCTGTCAGTTCGTCTCGCAGAAAATATCACCGAACTCTGAGCAACGATGAATGTTATCGACAACTGCTGAACACAACACCCGCTCTGAAATGCACTGATGCAAACTGATGGCCATTATTTAAGAGCTCAAAAACCAGCTACCATTCAGTTGGGCCAACCAGGATAGCGATGTCAGCAGGCTCGCAAACCGGTCTGATTCCCACTCAAAAGTCAGCAGGGGCGTCCGGAAAAGACATCAGGAAACGACGAGCTGTACCCCAACACTACCTTCTCTGTGGAGGCGAAGTATACTGCGGCTATGCACACACTGACAGGAGCGCCTCGAAGAGTCAAGGCTATTGGTGTCGTGCCGGTGGCGCTAGCATTGCTCATCTCCGCCTGTTCTTCCACGACCTCCTCTAGCATACACAAGGTCACTCCTGGGATGCGCGTAGCGCCAGTAGCGATTCCCGTTGGTGCTCCGGTGTTTCTGGGTGGTGCTTCTGCGAGCGACGGCAGCGGCCTGTTGACATTTAATCCGCAGGTCCCAAGTTCGAACACACCAAAGCATTTCATCCCACCCGACTCGGCGTTGTTGGCCGGCGTAACGAGTCACGGCAAGCTCCGACCACTGTTGACAGTCGCCCAAGGACGTGCGCTGATATCCCCCTTCAAGCGCTCGGGCGGGAACTTCGTCATGTCAGCATCATTCGTCAACGCCAAGATCGGATGGGCCACGCTCTGGAGTGCCGTATCCGCTACGGGAATCGTCGTCAAGACAACTAGCGGAGGGAGATCTTGGTCCCGGATTAGCGGCACCTACAGCGCAGGCGATGGTTCAAGTCTGATCGTCACCGCGGTGAACGCAACAACTGCTTGGCTGGAGATCACACCAGCAGGAGCGAATGTTAGTGACTATTTCTACCACATCACTGCGGCAGGAAATCAAGTCCAACCGGTCTGTCTCTGTGACGGAGGGCCGACGCTGCTCGGCCTGCTAAGTCAAAACGCGGCGTTTGGAGCAGTGGGGTTCTTGAACACCCAACAGTCCATTCCAGCGAGTGTCTCATTCTTCACATTCTCAGGTACCAAAAGCACGAGCTGGACTCCTGCATCTCCTCTCCACTATGCGCTGGCTGCTGGAAGCCTCCAGGGGGAGCCAGAGGTCGTGGGAATCACGCAAGGAGCACAGAAAGGAATCAGCAACGTAGTGGTGGAGACGAATCATACCGTGAAGGCAAAGATAAGGATCTCGGATATTCACGACTTGCCATCCGCCACCTTCGGCCCTCACGGCTCCTTGCTCCTGGGATGGGTCACCGAACAGGGTGACGCAAAACTAGCACTCTTTGCCTCGGGTAAAAGCAAGCCGTATAGGACCACAGACTTAGGCCCCATTGCGTCGAAACACGGAGGGACTGGCCGGATCGGACCTCAACCAGTGACCGTTCAAAGGGCAGGCTCTTCGTTTCTGGTGTTGAGCGCGGAATCGCTGCATAACTTTGGTATTCTCAAGCGTGCCTGGATCGTGTCCGGCTGAGAAGCGGGCTGGATTTGCTCACCGAATGGGACACCGAACCCGGCGTACCTATGCGGCTTGAGTCGTCTGGACTTGTTCGAACGCCATCCGGCAATACATGGCGGATCCTCCAATGCCGGCGTCCCTTACAAAAGCGGATCTTCGGAAATTAGCGGTAATCGAGGATCAGAATCGACCGGGAATCGGTACACCGGGTACCGTGTAGTGGCGATGAGCTAGAGAAACTGATCAATTCACTGGAGCTGAGATTCAAAAACCTGTCGGCGGGTAGGGGTCAACACGAACTCGTCTGCGATCTTCCGATTCTGCAAGGGTCTTCGCATACGAGGGGAGAACTCCAGGGTTGGAGGAACTGGTACTAACTTGGACGAGAGTGACCAATCTGGGTCTACAGCCATCAAGAGCGCTCTGATTCTAAAGTTCGCAAAGTTCGTTCTTCCAGAGTTTTAGGACCATGCAATAATGCATTAATACGGCCAAATAATTGCACGGCAGTGGACACCCAAACTGCACGCCCATCGTTGCCCTCCAGGGGTGGCCGGTTCAACGTGATGTATACGCACATCGTGGAGGCGCGCTGGCGAGAACATCGGTTCGCCAATGGCGACTCGGGAACGCACCTGAGCACACATCATTCCCAAGAGTACACAAATAACGGGGTTGTGGTTACTCTGGGTCTGACCTCGGCCCCAAGGGAGTCGAGTGACCGAATTGTGTCGCTGGCTCAGAGAGCGTCCAGGCTTGTCGCACGTGATCCCTCTGTTACTATTGGTCGTAAAAGGAAGAATGGATTCTGGTAGTAACGCGCAAGGAAGGCGAATCGCTTACGGAATGCTCCACACACTAAGCGACAATCCGGCTGTCGTTGACAGCCTCCGTTGGTTGACCGTTATCCTATGGCCCGGGAGGATCTGGTCGATGGGCACCTCTCACTACCCGCGCATCGGAGCTCCTGGGCAAGCTCTGGGATCGGAAGTGAGATCCCCACGTCGCAGCTGTCGGTCCAAAGTCTCTTTAGGGAACCTTCGCTCGACTGGAGGATAGCGGCCCGCGCGCGTCCATTAATTAGGGGAATTTCCGACGAAGTCTTTTGGACGAATGAAGATGACGGCCAAGACTGCGCCCACAAGAGCGAGGATGCCACTCACGATGAGAAGTTCGTTGAGCGCACCGGTGTAGGCCGAGTGAATGGCTGTCTCGAGTTCGCCCCGTACGCGAGGTGCTGTCGCGACAATAGCGCGTCCAATGGTTCCTTGATCGATGGCGCTCGCGATGTCAGCTGAACGGTGCGCGAGGCTAGGTGCTTGCGATAGGGCATGCTCAAGACTGTGGAGTAACAGCGTCGTGAATAGCGTTCCGTAGACGGCGATACCGACGGCGATCCCAATCTGGCGTCCGGTGCTGTTGGCGCCGGAGGCCATGCCAGCTCTTTGGGGCTTGACGACGCCGACTGCTGTCGAGGCGAGCGGAGGGTTCACGAGCCCGCTCCCCACGCCTGCGACGAGAAGGCCCGGGATGAGATGTGTCCAGGGACTCGTTGCGTCGAGGCCAGCCATGAGGATTAACCCGATACCCACGAGAGCAAGCCCTGGGCCGATCAACCAACGAACGGGTATGTGACTGCTTGCACGCCCGGCTACCGTCGCCACGATGAGGGTCGGCCCTGTAAGCAAGAGAAGGCGTGTGCCAGTGCCAAGTGCTGAATAACCAAGATCGTCCTGAAGGTAGAGGACGAGATAGAGGAGCATGGCAAAGAGCGAGGCGTTCATGGCAAATGCGGCAATGAGGCCCCCGTCAAAGGTGGGGACCCGGAAGAGCGAGAGGTCAAGCATGGGGTGGACAACCTTCCTTTCGGCAATGATAAAGGCGCCGATCAAGACGGCCGCAGCACACAAGGACGCAACGACGGAGGCATTCCCCCATGACGTCTGCCCTGCTTCAGTGAGGCCGTAGACGAGGGCAACCATAGCGGCAGTGAAGGTAAAAAATCCAGCCCAATCTGGACGGTGAGACTGGGCACTTCGGTATTCTTCGACTTTCCAGAGTGTCACGATGATTGCTGCTGCCCCCAGAGGAACATTGACCCAAAAGATTCCTCGCCAGCTGATACCGGTTGTAATGACACCGCCGAGGATAGGCCCAACGCCGGCGGCCAGTCCTGTGATCCCGCCCCAAATGCCAAATGCAACTCCTCGGTCTTTGCCATGAAAGCTGTTGGCAAGAAGCGAGAGAGAGGTTGCGAAGATAATAGCCCCACCAATACCTTGCCCAGCTCGAGACAGGATCAACATTAACGGTGATTGCGCCAGCCCGCACAGCGCCGACCCCAGCGTGAAGATGACCAGTCCTATGACGAAGATCAGTCGCTGTCCGTACCGGTCCGCGAGCGCGCCAGCGGTCAAGAGCGCGGCTGCAAGCGTCAGCGCGTAGGCGTCAATGACCCACTCGATATCCGCAAAGCTCGCATGCAGGGCGCGCTCGATCTGTGGGAGCGCCACGGTCACGATGGTCAGGTCAACAAGAAACATAAATGTCGCCGTGCAGGCAACGACGAGGGTCCACCACTTTTTATTCATGGGTATACGGTACCAAGTGAAATCAATATCCGCTATCGGAAAGACGAAATCCGCATAATAGCGCTATGTGTTATTATTGAAACCATGGAGTCTGTCAGAATCGATCTCTTGGACCACAGAATCATCCAGTCACTACAACTTGACCCGCGCGCACCATTTAGTCGCTTAGCTACAATACTTGGTCCCTCTGAGCAGACAATTGCTCGCCGTTATCGACGACTAGTTGCGGATCATGTGGTGCGAGTGGTGGCAGAGCTAAACTCACAGCGCATCAGTCAGCGCGACTGGCTCGTCCGTCTCCGCTGTGTCCCGGGTTCGGCAACGGTGGTTGCCACCAAGGTGGCACGAGATCAAGACACTTCCTGGGTGCAAGTTGCTTCCGGTGGGACCGAAATCTTCGTCGGGGTTCGGTCTCATCACGACACTCATGGAACCCCCTTGCTCCTTGAGCAACTCTCCCTTAACCGTCGAGTCGTGGACATGAGGGCCTACTGTCTCTTGCACGAGTTCACCAATGGTGTGTCTTCTCCTTTGGGATCAAACTACCTCTCCTCGAGCGAAATTGACCGATTAACTTCTCATCACAGGACTGCGCGCGCAACCGATCGAACGGCGGCGCCTTTGCAAGAGTCGGATTGGCCCTTGATCCGTGCCCTAGGCAAGGATGGCCGGATGACTTTTCGCCAACTCGCCGACGAGACTCACTGGCACGAGTCGACCGTGCGACGACGTGTTGAGGAGCTCGTGTTGGATGGGGTGCTCTTCTTCAATGTTGACCTTGATAACCATGTAGTCGGGTTGAATGCTCCGGCTCTCCTGTGGATGTCGGTCGCTCCACCGAAGCTGGCAGAGGTAGGTGAAGCGCTCGCAGGCCTTCAACAGATACCTTTCGCGGCGGCCACGACCGGTTCTACCAACTTGGTGGCAACGGTGCTCTGTTCTGATGAGGCTGCTCTTTATCAGTACCTCACACAAGAGTTGGCATCCCTTAAGGGGATCCTAAATGTCGAGGTCGCCCTCGTCATGCAGACCGTGAAACTCTACTCCATGACGACTCAGATGAGGTCTCGCGTAGGGGCTGAACGCTCCCGTCCTCAGGTGCCAGCAATGCCCGAGTCAGAGGCCCTCTCGGTCGACACTCCTTCGTGACGCACTAATAGGCTGTCTACACCGCGCCGCAAAGAATGGTCGGTCAGCCATTCACTTGTCATCAGTTGGTACAAAAGCGGTTCTTCGCAAATGAGTGCTAATCCGCCACCAAGACCGACCGGGTTTTGCAAAACCGTCTATCGCTCTAGAGATACCTAGCCAGCGATTGCGTCATTTGAATGCGTCTAATGTGCAAAGCTTGTGAACTGCAACAGGGACAAGCAAGGGGTCCTCTCTCGTGTCTCACGTATCTGGGTCAGTTGGATCCAGTTACGAACTCAGTGAGCCAGATACCTGCATCGTCACCGGGGTAACCGTAGCTAGTAGTGACCAGTCAGGCTTACCAGCGCTAAGGAGTACTCTGATTCTAAAGTTCGCAAAGTTCGTCATCCCAAAGGCGATGCGTTTGATCCGCTTAATGAGGTTGT
>DAHXNM010000036.1 GCA_027365375.1 Ferrimicrobium sp.
TCTCTCCATCGAGACTGCCGGTGACACCGACAACCTTTGCCTGCTGGGTCATATCCGCTTCCCGCCTTTCACCGTATCGCGAATGACAACCATCGCACCACGTGGACCCGGAACGGCACCCTTGATCAACAGGAGTTGACGTTCAGGCTCTGAGCGAACGACCTCAAGGTTCATGATCGTTGTCCGCTCGCTACCGTACTGACCAGCCATACGGGTTCCCTTGAACACACGTGCTGGAGTAGCGCAGGCCCCGATCGAGCCCGGCGCACGATGCTTCTTGTGGTTACCATGGCTGCCACCCTGACCCTTGAAATTGTGCCGCTTCATGCCACCGGAGAATCCATGACCGCGACTTGTTCCGATGACATCTACCCTGTCACCGGAGCTGATGGCTGAGGCGTCGATCTGGGAACCTACTCCCAAATCCTGCGACCCCTCTAGTCGAAACTCCATGATCTTTCGTCCAGGCTCGACCCCTCTAGAGGTGAACTGCCCTAGCACCGGTTTGGTCAACTTCGAGGGCTGGGCAACGCCGACGGCGACCTGTAGCGCCTCATAACCATCACGCTCTATCGTCTTGCGACGGAGCACTCGTGCGGGCAAAACGCGTATCACTGTAACCGGAACAACACGATCGTTATCCACCCAAATTTGGGTCATGCCGATCTTCTCGCCGACCACTGTCTTACTAGCCATGAAATCCTTCAATCTTTGCAACGGCACATACGCACAACTGCGCATTGGTGCCCATGAGTCAGAACTTGCCGGAGGGTCCCTGGAAGGCACAACCGGACATAAAATGACCCTCTAATACTACTACTCAGAAGACGCCAACCAGGCTCCTCGGGTGAGCCTTTTTAGACGTTTTGGATCTTGATCTCGATATCGACACCCGCTGGGAGCTCTAGTCGCTTCAACGCATCGACCGTCTTGGCCGAATGGTCGACTATATCCAAGAGACGCTTGTGAACTCTCATCTCAAAATGCTCTCGAGAATCCTTATATTTGTGAGGCGACCGGATCACGGTGTACCGATGAATATCGGTAGGCAGCGGCACAGGGCCGACCACCTTCCCTTGAGTACGCGTCACAGTATCAACGATACGCTGCGTAGAGGCCTCAAGAATCTCATGGTCGAAACCCTTGATCCTTATCCGAATTCGTTGTTTGTCACTCATTTTGCTCCATCTCCGCCCCGGTCATCGACCGCAAGCTCCCCAAACACAGGGAATGGCCCGGAGCGTACTCCGGGCCATTCACCGATGAACTACTTAATGATCTTTACGACGCGACCAGCACCAACGGTACGACCACCCTCACGGATAGCGAACCGAAGACCCTCGTCCATCGCAATTGGCTTACCAAGTTCTACCTTGATGGTGATATTGTCACCAGGCATGGCCATCTCAGTACCCTCGGGGAGCATGATACTTCCGGTAACGTCCGTGGTCCTGAAGTAGAACTGCGGGCGATAATGGTTAAAGAATGGCTTGTGCCTTCCACCCTCTTCTTTTGAGAGGACGTAGACATTGGCCTCGAACTCAGTGTGAGGAGTAATGCTACCGGGCTTGCAGACAACCTGCCCACGCTCGACATCAGTCCTCTTAACACCACGAAGGAGAACACCAACGTTGTCGCCGGCCATACCCTCGCCAAGCTCCTTGTTGAACATCTCAACACCGGTTACCACTGTCTTCTGGGTGGCACGAAGTCCGACGATCTCGACCTCTTCAGAGACCTTAATCTTGCCGGCCTCAACCTTGCCAGTGACGACGGTACCTCGACCAGGAATGGTCAACACGTCTTCGATAGGCATCAGGAAGGGTCGATCGAGCGGTCGATCGGGTTCGGGGATGTACTCATCGACAGCGTCCATGAGCTCAATGATCTTGCCTTCCCACTCCGCATCGCCCTCAAGAGCCTTCAGCGCTGATACCCGAACGATTGGGGTATCGTCGCCAGGGAACTCATACTCATTGAGTAGTTCCCGAACCTCTAGTTCCACTAGATCCAAGAGCTCCTCATCATCGACCATATCGGCCTTATTGAGGGCGACCACGATGTAAGGAACGCCTACCTGAAGCGCGAGCACCACATGCTCACGAGTCTGAGGCATGGGCCCATCGGTGGCAGCGACCACCAGGATTGCACCATCAACTTGGGCCGCACCAGTGATCATGTTCTTGATATAGTCAGCGTGACCTGGCATATCGACATGGGCGTAGTGCCGCCGGTCGGTCTCATACTCTACGTGTGAGATCGCAATGGTTATACCACGAGCCTTCTCTTCTGGTGCCTTATCGATCTGATCGAAAGGCTTGAACTTCACGTTTGGATTCCGCTGCGACAACACCTTTGTAATAGCCGCCGTCAACGTCGTCTTACCATGGTCAATGTGACCCATGGTACCGATGTTCAAGTGAGGCTTACTTCGCTCGAACTTCTGCTTTGCCATCTTCTCCTGCTCCGTTGCTACTCACTGCGCCCATATGGCGCAACCTTGACCCATTACAGAACTACGTAGTCTACTCGCCTCGGACCTTACGAACGATCTCCGCCGCAATTGAATCCGGGACTTCTTGATACGCATGGAACTGCATGGTATACGTCGCCCGACCTTGCGTCCTAGAACGCACGTCGGTGGCGTAACCAAACATCTCCGACAATGGAACCAGGGCGTGGATAACTTGGTTATTCCCGACCTGATCCATGCCCTCGACTCGGCCACGCCGAGACGAGAGATCTCCGATGACATCCCCCATGTAATCATCTGGGGTTACCACCTCTACCGACATTATCGGCTCGAGGAGCACAGGATGTGCCGCCCGAACCGCCTTCTTAACCGCCATCGAACCCGCAATACGAAACGCCATCTCTGATGAGTCGACATCGTGATAGGAGCCGAAGACCAAGGTCACCCGAAGATCCTCAACCGGATAACCGGCCAAGACCCCCGAGCCTAGCGCGTCCTGTATACCGGCATCCACAGCTGGTATGTACTCCTTCGGAATCACACCACCGGTGATCTTATCAACAAATTCGTAACCACTGCCGGTCCCGAGAGGCTCGACGTTGATCACCACGTGCCCATACTGGCCACGACCACCAGTCTGGCGGATGTAACGCTCCTCAATCCGCTCAACTGGCTTACGAATCGTCTCACGGTAAGCCACCTGTGGCTTGCCGACGTTTGCATCCACCTTGAACTCTCGAAGCATCCGGTCTACCAGGACCTCGAGATGGAGCTCTCCCATGCCCGATATCACCGTCTGACCAGTCTCCTGGTCTGAACGGACCCGAAAAGTGGGATCCTCCTCAGAGAGCGCAAACAGTGCACGACTCATCTTCTCCTGGTCAGCCTTCGTCTTCGGCTCAACCGCAACATGAATCACCGGATCCGGAAACTCAAGACTCTCCAAGATGATTGGCTTCGATGGATCACAGAGCGTATCTCCCGTCGTCGTGTTCTTAAACCCGACGGCAGCGACGATGTCGCCAGCAGCTACGGTGTCGATGTCCTCGCGATGATTAGCGTGCATCAGAAGAATACGTCCGAGTCGCTCCTTCTTGTCCTTGGTAGAGTTCAAGACCGTTGCACCCTTCTCCAGGGTGCCGGAATATACCCGGAAATAGGTGAGCTTTCCGACGAACGGATCGGTCATGATCTTGAAGGCGAGTGCAGAAAAAGGAGCATCATCGGATGGCTCCCGCTCCAACATATCAGCACCAGACAGACTGGTACCCACCGCGGGAGCGATGTCAACCGGCGAGGGGAGATACTCTACAACCGCATCAAGCAACGATTGCACTCCCTTGTTCTTGAATGCCGAGCCGCATAACACCGGCACTAAAGAGTTGTCGATGGTCGCCTTGCGAATAGCACCTTCGAGGAACTCAGGCGAGATCTCCATATCCCCAATGTAGAGCTCCATAAGTTCATCGTCGAAGTTGCTAAGTACATCGATCAGTTCACGATGCGCCTTATCGGCCGCAGCCTGAAGATTTTCGGGAATCGGTTCGGTGTGAAACTTATCACCCATTCCCTCATCCCAGAGGACCGCCTCCATCCGGAGCAGATCAATCACCCCGAGGAAGTCACTTTCAGAACCAATAGGGAGCTGGATGACAAGAGGATTCGCATCCAATCGATCCTTAATCATGTCAACACAACGTTCAAAGTTAGCACCGACACGATCCATCTTGTTGATGAAACAGATGCGAGGTACCGCATACTTATTGCCCTGGCGCCAGACGGTCTCAGTCTGTGGCTCGACCCCAGCGACTGCATCAAAGACAGCCACCGCGCCATCGAGTACTCGCAACGATCGCTCGACCTCTACAGTGAAGTCGACGTGACCGGGGGTGTCGATTATGTTGATCCGGTGATCCTTCCAAAACGCCGTGGTGGCAGCGGACGTGATGGTGATGCCTCGCTCCTGCTCCTGGGGCATCCAGTCCATGGTGGCAGCGCCCTCATGCACCTCACCAATCTTGTAATTTTTACCGGTGTAATACAGAATGCGCTCGGTAGTCGTGGTCTTACCCGCATCGATATGCGCCATGATCCCGATATTACGAATTCGATCGAGAGGCATCTCCCGCTTCGTCGCCATTTACTTCTTCTCCTCTGCGTACTACATCGCAACTATCTTCTCGCAATGCCCGCCCGTATTTTCTACCTAGGCCCTAGCCTTGGACGCTAAAAACAAACCTCCAACCTGGTGCCCACCTCAGCCGGCCAGGCACGCCAACCTCATATGCTTGCGCCGCAACTGCATACGCAGATTACGGAAACCCTCGTGAGTTCGCTGGCCTAAGCTCACCTAGCACTGTACCGAGCTTGGAGCAAACCAAGCCGGCTCGCGACCTTTACCAGCGATAGTGCATAAATGCGCGGTTCGACTCAGCCATCTTGTGAGTATCATCGCGGCGCTTCACTGACGCACCAACACCGTTAGAGGCGTCAAGCACCTCATTCGCTAGACGTTCAACCATCGTCTTCTCGCGACGACCCTTGGCGTTGGTAACAATCCAACGGATAGCCACCGAATTCGCCCGCCTAGGCTTCACAAGAACAGGAACCTGATAAGTGGTGCCGCCAACTCGCCGAGAACGAACCTCGGTATCAGGTCGTGTGTTATCAACGGCTCGCTTAAGAACTGCGACTGGGTCACTCCCGACCTTCTCGGCAACCACATCGAGCGCACGGTAGACGATATGCTCCGCAACCGACTTCTTACCGCTTACTAGCACCTTATTAACAAACTGCGCAACCAAAACAGAGTGATAGACAGGATCGGAAGGAATGAACCTAGGTTGAATTGGGCCCTTTCTGGGCATGACTCTACTTCTCCCTCTTCGCGCCGTATCGGCTACGAGCCTGCTTACGATTCTTCACCCCTGCTGAGTCGAGCGACCCCCGAACGATCTTGTAACGAACGCCCGGCAGATCCTTGACACGCCCACCTCTTACCAAGACGATGGAGTGCTCCTGGAGATTGTGTCCAATCCCAGGGATATACGCCGTCACCTCAACCCCGGAGGTCAAGCGAACACGTGCCACCTTCCGCAAAGCGGAGTTCGGCTTCTTCGGAGTAGCCGTATAGACGCGAGTACAAACCCCACGACGCTGTGGCGAACCCTTTAGCGCCGGCGTTTTGGTCTTCGTCCGCTTGGACTCTCGACCCTTCCTAACTAACTGTGAAATGGTAGGCAAGACGTTCCTCTCGTCAATTACATTCTGTTATGGCCAACACGCAGAGCAGCCCAGAGCCACTCTCGGCCCAACGGCACAGTCTAACGGGCATTGATACCGATCTAGCCTTCCTCAAGGAGATCCTCCGGACCATTGTCGTTCTCATCCTCAGAACTCCAGAACGACAGCTTCCTATGAAAAGGAGCCTTGACGTCAACTGAGCGATACTCCCGGACACCTGAACCAGCCGGAATCAACTTACCAAGAATGATATTCTCCTTCAATCCGAGGAGAGGATCAGACTTGCCTTCAATGGCGGCTTCAGTCAGCACCCGAGTCGTCTCCTGGAAGGAGGCGGCGCTCAGCCACGACTCAGTCGCGAGCGAAGCCTTGGTAATCCCCATGAGCTCCGGTCGACCCTCAGCGGGGCGGGAACCCTGTGCAAACAGCGCTCGGTTGACCTCCGCATACTGCTGCGACTCAACCCGCTCACCCGGAAGAAACTCTGAATCCCCAGGCTCGGCGACTAGAACCCTACGCAACATTTGCCGAACGATCAGCTCGATATGTTTGTCATGGATAGGAACACCCTGGTCTCGATACACCTTCTGTACCTCCTCGACGAGGTACTGTTGTGTCTCGCGGATACCCTTGATCTCGAGCACCTGCTTCGGATCCTTTGGTCCCTCGACCAGAGGATCGCCAGCCGCGACCTCCTGCCCTTCCAGTACATTGAGGTGCACTCTCGTCGGCAACAGATACGTCTCTTCAGTTCCATCATCATGGACAACACTGACACGCTGCCCATTCTCCTCATCCACCAGGTGTACAACACCGGCGCCATGAGTCAAAATAGCCGCACCTCGAGGTGTGCGAGCCTCAAAGAGCTCGACAACACGCGGAAGTCCATGGGTAATGTCAGAACCCGCAATACCACCCTGGTGGAAGGTACGCATGGTCAGCTGAGTTCCAGGCTCACCGATCGATTGTGCAGCGACAACCCCGACAGCCTCACCCAACTCAATCAGGCCAACTCCACCGAGTGACTTCCCATAGCACATGGCACATACTCCATGTGAAATCTCGCAGGTAAGAGCGGATCGCACCCTGATCTGATTGACATCAGGATCCTCAGCAATTTGCGTCACCAAAGCATCAGTGAGGAGTGTTCCACGCCCAATTTCGGTTCCATCAGCAAGACTCACCGGATCGGCTAGCACACGGCCAAAGGCGCGAGTCTCGATGTAGAAACGTTGACCGGCCTGGTCTGGACGAATATCCTCTAACCAGATCCCACGGGTAGTCTCGCAATCGATCTCTCGAACGATCATCTCCTGGGCAACGTCGACCAAGCGACGAGTCAGGTAGCCGGAGTCAGCCGTACGCAGTGCGGTGTCAGCTAGACCCTTGCGAGCACCGTGAGTCGAGAGGAAATACTCGAGTACCTGCAGTCCCTCGCGAAACGATGACTTGATTGGCCTAGGAATCATCTCGCCTCGCGGATTAGCCACTAGACCCTTGATCCCGGAGATCTGTCGAATCTGCTGTGGGTTACCACGCGCTCCTGACTCGATCATCATCCCGAGTGGGTTCATAGTGTCAGCCGCGAGCATCTCATCGATCGCATGACCAATCTCCGCCGTCGCCGACGTCCAGATCTCAATCTCCTTCTGCTTGCGCTCATCATCGGTAATGATTCCACGCTTGAATTGCGCCTCGGCCTTCTCCGCCTCACGCTCATATCGATTAAGTATCTCTGCCTTCGCTGCCGGTGTCTTCACGTCGTCGATCGAGATCGTCAGTCCGGACTGGCTCGCGTACCTAAAACCAAGGTCCTTGATAGCATCGAGAGTCACCTGAACGGTTACACGAGGATAACGATTCGCTACCTCTTCGACGATGGCGCCTATAGGAAGATTCTTCTTGCCAATAATCTCATTGACAAATCGGAAATCCTCAGGCATGGCCTCGTTAAAGATCACACGTCCAGCCGTCGTTCGCAGCTCAGCAACCTCGCCATCGGCAGCAATCTTGCGCAAGCGTATCGGGGCGTGCAGCCCCAACTCGCCGGCGTCAAGAGCTCTACGAACCTCGTAGTTGTGCCGGAATACCTTACCTGCCCCAATCTCATCTTCACGAATAATCGTGAGATAGAAGAGTCCAAACACCATATCCAAGCTCGGAACAGTGATAGGACGTCCAGTCGCAGGCGAGATGATGTTGCTCGCTGAGAGCATCAACACTCGCGCCTCCGCCTGAGCCTCAGGTGAGAGTGGCAGGTGAACCGCCATCTGATCACCATCGAAGTCGGCGTTGAACGCTGTCGTGACAAGCGGATGTATCTGAATCGCCTTACCCTCCACAAGCACAGGCTCAAAAGCCTGTATACCCAAGCGGTGCAAGGTAGGGGCACGGTTCAAGAGCACAGGATGCTCCCGGATAACACCGTCTAGAACCTCCCACACCTGTGGGCGGCGTCGCTCCACCATGCGCTTGGCCGACTTGATGTTCTGCGCGAACTCAAGCTCCACCAACCTCCGCATGACGAATGGCTTGAACAACTCAAGTGCCATCAACTTCGGGAGACCACACTGATGCAACTTCAAGGTAGGACCACCGACGATGACCGAACGACCTGAGTAGTCGACACGCTTGCCAAGAAGGTTCTGCCTGAATCGACCCTGCTTCCCCTTCAACATATCAGAAAGACTCTTCAACGGACGGTTGCCAGGCCCAACTACCGGGCGACCACGGCGCCCATTATCGAACAGGGCATCCACCGCCTCTTGAAGCATACGCTTTTCGTTATTGACGATGATCTCAGGAGCCCCAAGATCCAACAGCCGCTTCAGTCGGTTGTTCCTGTTGATCACTCGACGGTAAAGATCGTTCAAGTCAGATGTGGCGAAACGACCACCGTCTAGTTGAACCATAGGGCGTAAATCTGGAGGAATAACTGGGACAACCGACAGAATCATCGCCATCGGATCGTTGATCCGGCGACCATCCTCGTCACGACGATTGAACGCAGAGACGATCTTCAGACGGCGTATCGCCTTCTGCCGACGTTGCGCCGACAGTGGTCGACGAGCATCGGTTGGTTCGATCATCTCGCGCAGCTTGACCTGCTCGACGTCGAAGTCGATCCGGTTGATCAGATCAGCGATCGCCTCGGCTCCCATGCCACCATCGAAATACTCGGAGTAACGAGCACGCAACTCTCTCCACAGAATCTCATCTTCGATAATCATCCGGGGATAAAGCTCACGAAACTCATCGAACGCGCGACGAACCAGCTCTACTGACTGGTTAGCCCGCTCCCTGACGGTCTGGATCTCCTTCTCGAGCTGGCGTTGGCGAGCACGGACATCGCTGTCCTTGGCCCCCTCTGCCTCCATCGCCGCCAACTGCTCCTCTAGCTCCTGGAACCTGTGCTCGATCTCGATGTCACGAGAGTCTTCCAGACTCTTGACCTCTTCGAGCATCTCAGTCTCTAGATTAGGTAGATCCTGATGGCGACGATCCTCGTCGACAGAGGTGACGAGGTTAGCGGCGAAATAGATAACCTTCTCGAGTTGCTTAGCCTTTAACTCCTCTTTTGGGGTAGTACCCATGAGGAGATAGGCGAGCCACGACCGTGTACCACGCAAGTACCAGATGTGCACGACTGGAGCAGCAAGCTCGATATGACCCATGCGTTCTCTACGAACCTTGGCCCGGGTGACCTCTACGCCACAACGCTCGCAGACGATACCCTTGAATCGCACCCGCTTGTACTTACCACAGGCACATTCCCAATCCCTGGTTGGGCCGAAAATACGCTCGCAGAAAAGTCCGTCACGCTCAGGACGCAACGTACGATAGTTGATAGTCTCCGGCTTCTTAACCTCACCGCGCGACCAATTCTTGATGTCGTCGGAGGTCGCCAGCCCTATTCTTATCTGATCGAATCGGCTCAAATCAATCATTTAAATTCCTCTCTCCTGGCGTCCATCATCCTCATAATCCACGTTGCGCTCCGGTCGGCTGAGGTTAATCCCTAAGTCCTCAGATGCTGAATAGGCATCCTCATCAAGCTCGCGAAGCTGTACGCGCTCTCCAGTCGGCGACAGTACATCGACGTTCAAACAGAGCGACTGCATCTCCTTAATGAGCACCTTAAAGCTCTCGGGAATACCTGGTTCAGGGATGTTCTCACCCTTGACAATTGACTCATAGACCTTGACACGACCAACCACATCGTCAGACTTGATGGTCAAGAGCTCCTGGAGGGCGTACGCGGCGCCGTAGGCCTCGAGGGCCCATACCTCCATCTCACCAAATCGCTGACCACCGAACTGGGCCTTGCCTCCCAACGGCTGCTGTGTAATCATCGAGTACGGACCAGTCGAGCGGGCATGGATCTTGTCATCGACCATGTGGGCGAGCTTGATCATGTAAACATAGCCCACCATGACCGGGCTGTCATAGGGTTCACCGGTGCGACCATTGAAGAGCTGGGCCTTGCCATCCTCCCCAACGAGTCGATTACCATCGAATGACTGTGGGTTCAGATTGACCAACAACTCTTTGATCGTCGGTAGCCCACCGGCCTCCTCAGTCTCATCCCAGTGCGCACCATCAAACGATGGGCTCGCAACCCAGGTATTCGGTATAGCCCGTGGTCGCGTCTTCTGTCGCTGGTTGCCCGCTTTCTCAGTGTCATCCACGGGCGTCCATCCCCACTTAGCCGCAAAGCCAAGGTGACCCTCGAGTACCTGCCCAACGTTCATCCGCGACGGTACCCCCAGTGGATTCAAGATGATGTCCAGAGGAGTCCCATCAGCCATACGGGGCATATCCTCTAGCGGAAGAATCTTAGAGATAACACCCTTATTGCCGTGGCGTCCGGCCAGCTTATCGCCCTCCGAGATCTTGCGATGTTGGGCGACATAGACCCTGACCAACTGGTTGACACCCGGTGGCAATTCGGTCGAATCATCACGACTGAACACCTTGATGTCGATAACTTTTCCATACTCACCATGAGGGACGCGAAGCGAGGTGTCACGCACCTCTCGCGACTTCTCACCAAAGATTGCACGCAGCAACCTCTCCTCTGGCGTGAGCTCGGTCTCGCCCTTCGGAGTCACCTTGCCAACCAAGATATCGCCCGGGCCGACCTCTGCCCCTACTCGGATAATCCCACGCTCATCGAGATCGGCTAACGCCTCCTCCGACAAGTTCGGGATATCCCGGGTAATCTCCTCAGCCCCAAGTTTGGTATCTCTCGCGTCCGTCTCGAACTCCTCGATATGGATCGAACTCAAGACATCATCCTTGACCAGTCTCTCCGAGATGATGATGGCGTCTTCGAAGTTGTAACCCTCCCAAGGCATAAAACCAACCAATAGGTTTTTGCCTAGACCCAACTCACCGTTTTGCGTCGCCGGTCCATCTGCTAACAGATCTCCGGCCTCAACTCGGTTTCCTTGGTCGACTAGAGGTCGCTGATTCCAGCACGTATTCTGATTCGAGCGTTCAAACTTGACCAAGCGATAACGCTTAGTCCCTAGCGGGACACCGTTGACATCGGTCTGCCCCTTGTCGTAGTCAACGACGATCGAATCACCGGTCACCTCAGCCACAATTCCAGAGCCCTTGGCTACCAGCACATCGCCGGCGTCCAGACCAGCGCGTGCCTCGACACCCGTCCCGACGAACGGCGCCTCAGGGATCATAAGCGGCACAGCCTGCTCCTGCATGTTCGCACCCATAAGAGCTCGGTGGGCGTCATCGTGCTCGACAAATGGAATGAGCGAGGTGGAGACCGAGACAACCTGCGAGGTGGAGACGTCCATAAGATCTACCTCGTCAGGGGTCGCCAACTCAACCTCAGAGGTAGAGCCGTAGGACACCTCGTTGACACCGACCTTGACGACCGCACCCTGTGGGCCACGCCGAACTAAGATCTTTGGCTCAATAAAGCGCCCATCAGCATCGAGACGAGCATTCGCCTGCGCAATGATGAACTCCTCTTCCTCGTCGGCAGTGAGATAGACGATGTCCTCGGTCACACGTCCTTCTACAACCTTGCGGTAAGGAGTCTCGATAAATCCAAACCGATTCAGTCGAGCGTAACTAGCAAGAGCCCCAATAAGACCGATGTTTGGTCCCTCTGGAGTCTCGATAGGACACATGCGACCATAGTGCGAGGAGTGAACGTCACGAACCTCGAAACCGGCACGCTCGCGAGACAGACCACCAGGCCCTAGTGCCGACAGACGACGCTTATGGGCGAGCCCCGAAAGTGGATTGTTCTGGTCCATGAACTGTGAGAGCTGGCTAGTGGAGAAGAACTCCTTTACCGCAGCTACCACCGGGCGAATGTTGATCAAGCTTTGAGGCGTGATCGCCTCGACATCCTGGGTCGTCATCCGCTCGCGCACCAGACGCTCCAACCTTGACAGACCTATCTTTAGCTGATTCTGGATTAGCTCTCCGACGCTGCGAACTCTACGGTTTGAGAAGTGATCTTGATCGTCATAGCGATATCCCAACTCTCCGCTCGCCAGGTGGAGCATATAAGAAGCGGTTGCGACCACCTCAGCTCTCGACAAAACCCCGGGAGTCTCGTAATCGGTATCTAAGGGATGACCGAGTATCTCCTCCAGGCGTGCGATCTCGGGCTTGAGGCGCTTGTCGATCTTATAGCGCCCTACACGGGTAAGATCGTAGCGACGCGCCTGAAAGAACGCACCTTCGAGGTACATACGAGCTGCATCAGCATTCGGTGGCTCGCCCGGGCGAACACGCTTGAACACCTCGAGCAACGCCTCGTCCTCGGTCTGCGATTGATCCTCCTTTTCCCACTGTGGGATCAAGAAGTCGAAGTGCTGAACCAACTTCTGAAGATCAGAAGCGTCAGAGAAGCCAACCGCCCTCAAAAGAGTAAAAAGGCTCAATCGTCGCTTGCGAGCGACTCGAGCACCCGCCTGAATATCGCGACCCGGTCGCGCCTCTACGTCGAACTCGAGCCACTCTCCCCGATAAGGGTTGATGGTCGCGGTTACGATCGTCCGCTGATCTCGGCCAGGTTGGAACAGCACACCTGGCGAGCGCACCAACTGCGAGACGATAACACGCTCAGTACCGTTGATCACAAAAGTCCCACGATCGGTCATCAACGGGAAATCCCCCATGAAGACGATCTGTTCCTTGATCTCGTAGGTGCTCTTGTTCGAGAACTTGGCCCGCACGAAGATCGGCGCGGCGTAGTTCATATCCTTTTCTTTGCACTCCTCGACCGAGTATTTCGGGAACGGAGCTAGATCAGGATCGTTGGGATCGTACTCGAGTTCGAGCGAGAGTTGCCCCCCGTAGTCCTCGATTGGAGAGATATCATGGAACGCCTCGGCGAGACCCTCCTCAAGAAACCAACGGAAGGAATCCGTCTGAATCGCGATAAGATCAGGTAGAGGGAGAACCTGAGGAAGTTTCGCAAACGAGAAACGCTGGGGCGAGCGGTTAAGCAAGGTCAAGTACTACTCCTTAGACGAGATCCGAAAACACAAAAAACTCACACAAGCGACAAGGTCGCTCAGATGAGTTTTTCAAGAGCTCAGTTGTGGGCATGACACTACGACATATAGCATAGTTGGACTAATGGGGCGACACGCCGTTCGGGCCCGAAAAGACGGACTCGAACGACGTACTATCGCACGAACGAACGTTACTTCAGCTCGACAGTCGCGCCAGCACCCTCAAGCTGGGCTTTGGCCTTCTCGGCATCTTCCTTGGAGGCCTTCTCCAACACCGGCTTAGGAGCGGCATCGACAAGATCCTTAGCCTCCTTGAGGCCAAGATTGGTAAGCGCACGTACCTCTTTGATCACCTGGATCTTCTTATCGCCTGCGCCGGTCAAGATAACATCGAACTCATCCTGCTCCTCGACTGCAGCAGCAGCCTCTCCAGCGCCGCCACCGGCTACCGCACCGGCAGCCGCAACTGCCATTGGAGCGGCAGCGGTAACACCGAAACGCTCCTCGAATGCCTTCAGGAGCTCAGAGAGCTCGATGACGGTCATCTCAGAAATCTGATCAAGCAATGCCTGAACGTCTGCCATTGGTTTCCTTTCGTGTCCTGGTGAGGACGGTTATGCTAACGATTACGTCAAGCTATTTACTGTACAATGTCTACAAATCGGCGATCGAAACCGGCCGCAGCGAAACAACGCTCTGGCTACGCAGCCTCACGCTGATCTACCAGAGCCTTCAGCCCGTACGCAAAATCGCGTGGCAACGCATTCAACGCCGACGCGAAATTGACCATAGGCGCTGCAATCAGGCCGGCCAGCTGGGCAAGGAGTACCTCGCGGCTCGGCAAGCTGGCGAGAGCATACACGGCACGCTGGTCGAGTAGTTGCCCCGCCAACAGGGCTCCCTTGACGACGAGAAGCTCGTTAGTACGAGACAGATCTCGCAAAACCTTCGCTGTAGCCGCTGCATCTGGACCGCTAAATACGAGCCCACTCGGACCAATCAGCAACTCATTGAGCAACTCAAAGCCTGCCTCTTGTGCAGCGATCCTAGCGAGACTATTCTTGAAGACCTTGTAAGAGGCTCCAACGGAACGTAGCTGCGAGCGCAACGACTGAAGATCAGCGACCTTGAGACCGCGATACTCTGTTACAAAAATTACATCGGTCTCGATAAGCTTCGAACGAACCTCATCGACCACTGAAACCTTTGCAGGACGCGGATTATCTACCATCTTCTCTCCTTCTTTCAATGCCTGACTCGGAGAGACCGCTTCATCGGGCGTCCCTTTGTAGGGACATTAAGCGTAAGCACCGGACCTCTTAAGCGAATCAAGGCGTCCTATAATATAGCAGCAAAATTGGCTATGCAGCCCCAGCAGCAACTAAATCTTCGTCCAAGAGACGAATCCTGTTCGGATCCATCCCCACCGAAGGGGTCATCGTCGCGCTTATGTGTACAGAACGGAAATAGCGTCCCTTTGCCGATGCAGGCTTAGCGCGAGACAGTTCGTCGATCACCGATCGAAAATTCTCAAGCAAAGCAACCGACGAAAACGAGACCTTCCCGATAGGGACATGCACGTTGCCGACCTTATCGGTTCGAAACTCAACCCTACCGGCCTTGAACTCGGACACTGCCTTAGCGACGTCCATGGTAACCGTACCCGTTCGCGGGTTAGGCATAAGACCACGTGGGCCCAGTACTCGCCCCAGACGTCCCACTTGACCCATCAAGTCCGGTGTAGCAATTGCAACATCGAACTCCAAGAAACCTCCGG
>DAHXNM010000009.1 GCA_027365375.1 Ferrimicrobium sp.
GTAGTGCCCACCATGGGCTACGATGCTCGGATCTGCAATCGTGGCCACCCTGCTGGATCCCCCAAGCAGTCGTATGCTCGCTGTGAGCGGATCGCCTCCGTAGAGGTCGAAAACTGCGGTCGGCCGGGCATCGGCCAGTGCCTCCTGATGGTCAACGCTGTGATCGATCGGGTTTGCCCCGAGTGATGCGAGGAACTCCTGGTTCTTTGTCGATCCGGTCGCGTATACCGTAGCACCTAGAGCTTTTGCTATCTGGATCGCAAAACTTCCAACACCTCCTGCGCCGCCGATGACGAGCAGTCGATCTGATGCGTTCAGATGTAGACGGTGAACTAGAGCCTGGTATGCGGTAAGGCCCGCGAGTGGCACAGCGGCAGCTTCACCGAAGGATAGTGTTGCAGGGCGACGTGCCAATACCCGTTCGGGTACTGCAGCAAACTCAGCGAAGGTGCCGTGATGCACAAAGTCCATGCGCGCGTACCCCCATACCTCGTCTCCGACTTTGACATGGGTCACCGATGGACCTATCTCACGAACGATGCCAGCGAGGTCCCAACCTGGGACCACCGGGAATACTGAGGTCATTGTCTTGCTGAGACCACCGGACATGATTTTCCAGTCCACTGGATTCACCGATGCCGCCGCCACCTGCACCAAGACGGTGTCCGGGCCGAGCTCGGGTCGGTCAAGTTCACCGAACTCTAGAGCATCGAGCGCACCGAACCGTTGATAGTAGACAGCTTTCATGTGTGGATCGTTCCTTTCGATCGGTCGTATCCAAAGAGTCTACGCGATTTGGTGGGAGCGTTGGGAGACAGCTAGCTTTGCCGATGCAACCACGATGTAGACGGCATCGATCGCTGGTGACGAAGTCGCTCAGGTTCATAGCTGAGCTGGAATTGCATACTCCGTAGCTCCCTCGTGCTAGTTGGTTGTGCCGGTTGCTAGCCGAGTTCCGCCTCGAGTTTGGCCAACACCTCCGGATCTTCGAGACCGGTAGTGTCTCCACTCGTGTGGCCATCCACGACTAGCTCTTTAAGGAGGCGACGAACAATCTTGCCCGATCGAGTGCGAGGCATGGTCGAGAGGAGATACACCTGCTGTGGACGGGCTATGGCGCCGATCTCCTCGGTGATCTTGGCTTTGAGTACGTCGACGGTGACGTCGGACGCTGACGCGGATAGCGAGACGAACGCCACAGGCACCTGACCCTTGGTCTCGTCGTCTACCCCAACAACAGCCGCCTCGGCCACTCCTGGAACGCTAAGGAGTGCGCTCTCCATCTCCATTGTGGAGAGACGGTGGCCGGCTACGTTGATGACTCCATCGACTCTGCCGACGACCCAGATGTGGCCATCGCCGTCTACGAGCGCAGCATCGGCTGTGTCGTAACGATCAGCGCCAAAGCGAGTAAAGTACTGGGCGCGATAACGTTCAGGGTCGTTCCAAATGGTTCGAAACATGGTCGGGAAAGGTTGGGTAATGAGAAGGTAGCCGACCTTGCCAGCACTGACAGGGTCGCCGGATTCGTCGACGATCTCCCAAGCATGCCCAGGAAGTGCCAGACCGCATGAGCCCGGTTTTGAACTCGTTATGCCCACAGCCGATGAGGTCCAAGCGCTGCCGGTCTCTGACTGGCCGTAGGTGTTATTGATCTCCATGTTTGGGGCGCCGACGTTGTCGTGAACCCAGTTCCACGTTTTGGCATCAAGGGGTTCTCCGACGAGGCCGATCAGTTTCAACGACGACAGATCGTGAGCTCTAGTCAACGCATCGCCGTTGCGAGCCAACATACGAAGGAAGGTGGGAGCGGTGAAGATCTTCGTGATCTTGAGCTGCTCGATCAACTCGTAGGCCCTATCAGGCGCGGGGTAGTCGAGAGCTCCTTCATAGGCGACCATGGTGGCGCCGTGCGCTAGCCCACCGACCAACTCAAAAATGGGAAACGTTAGCCATCCGGTGTCAGCTGTGCACCAATAGACATCTTCCGGTCCGAGGTCTAGCGACCAGAGGACATCGTGATAGGTACCTACCAGGAAGCCGGTACCGGTATGAACCAGGCCTTTAGGTTTGGCTGTGGTTCCACTCGTATAGATAATGAAGGCGGGTTCGTTCGCCTCGATAGCTATTGGATCTGCGCGGTCTGGGGTTGCGGCCAAGAGTTCGTCGAAGTAATGATCCCGGCCGGTTTTCATCGCTACCGCAGCACCGGTGCGACGCACGACCACGACGTGCTCGATGCTAGGCAGCCTGTCTAGGACGGTGTCGAGTGTCGCTTTGAGTGCCACCGGTCGGCCACGGCGCATAGATTCGTCGGCTGTGATAACCACTTTCGCTGTAGTGTCGACGATGCGCTCAGCGAGTGCGTTTGCGGAAAAACCCGAGAAGATGATGTTGTAGATCGCACCGATGCGGAAACATGCGTGGACGGCGGCAAATGTCTCAAGGAGATTAGGGAGAAAAATCGCCACGCGATCACCCTTGGTGACACCTAGATTGGTGAGGGCCTGGGCGAGTCTGGCGGTGGTATCCAGAAGCTCCTCGTAAGTCCACGAGCGCTCGGAGCCGTCCTCTCCAATCCAGTAGAGAGCTATTTTGGATGGATTAGTGCGCGCATGGCGGTCGATACAGTTGACGCTGACATTCATGGTGGCGCCGTCGAAGAAACGGTAGCCGGTTGAGAAGTCGCCAGCGAGTGCAACACTAGCTGGCCATCCGTCCATCCACTCAAAAGTGTTGGCGACCTCTTGCCAGTAGCCACCTAGGTCCTCTAAGGATCGCTGGTAGAGTGCTTGAAACTCAGCCTCACTCCTAACTGGGATGCGCGAGGATGGCGGAAGACTCGGCGCCACCAAATGGCTCTCACGAACCATTGGCGGTAGATCAGGCAGGTTCTCGCTTGCAGTAGTCATAACTCCCCCTTTGTACGACCGATTGCAGACAAGAGTCAATATATCGCGGATCGAGAGCGCCGACAACTCCTGAGATACAACTCATCGACTAAAGCCAGGACCGGCTACTCCTCGACGACTATCTCATTGCCTCTGTCGACCCAGGCGATCGTTCCACCAGCTACCGAGATCGAGTCGTAGTTGGCGCCTCTAAGCGCCTCGACTGCATGCAAACTTCTCCCACCAGAGGCACAGATCACGAAGTGGCGAGAGCTGGGAATGGCGTCGAGGTGGTTAGCTAGCTCAGAGAGCGGAATGTTGATTGCACCAGGGACATGGCCGGCCACGTACTCCCACTGCTCACGCACGTCGATCAGCTCGATCTCTGCGCTGTAGATAGCTTCAAATTCATCTATCGAAATCTCAAGACTCATCGCAACGCTCCTTCGCCATCTCTATATACCTACAAGGGTATGGCTATTCTATCTTGGCCACTTAGATTCTGAGCGGAATGTTGGCGTAGATCGTCGATCGTTATTTAATTGCGTTCGTCATGGTAGAGCTCTAACTGACAGGTGGTGTTGATTCCCTTATATCTCCTGGAAACAAGGAGCTCTAACTCCTGGAAGTGATTAACCGCTAACATGCAACGAATCGGCCACAGGAGCCCCTCGTCACAGATCCACCATGACTGCGTAGGCAAACTGACAGCTGCGAAGTTCGTCAAGAGACTTACCTGCGAGAAGTGCTTCGCAGAAATTCACAGAGATGAGAACGCCTAATGAAACATCCGTGGCTGGTCGCCTACCAGCTCTGGCCTAGTTGAGCCGAGCGCCCTATCCGTTCGATACAGGCGATAGTCCAGATGATCGGATGACTCATCACCTGGAGAGAGCGTGTAAGACCAGTAGAGATGGGTGTCGTGCTTGGAGAGGCGAGAACATCTCTTGGACGAGTGAAAGCAAAGTCCGAGTTAAGAACCTTGCAAAAAGGTGCATCTCAATGAGTGGACTCACTACTGATCACCCGGATGCAACGGCCGCAGATGCGAAGTGACGCCGTATTGGCAGGAACGTTGTGGAGATATCTCAGAGTTAAGCCCGTGAGGATGCGTGCGCACCCGCGCCTCGGTGGCTCTCTACGAGCCAGCCGACGGAGGATGACTTCTGGATTGCCCTGGTGAGGCGGGTTAGTGGCCAAACGACAACGGGACTTAAAATCAGTACAAAAAGGCCCCCAAAGATGAGGCCGGCAACAACATCGCCTGGGTAGTGCATGCCTACGTACACTCTGCCAAAGGCGAGAAAAACCCCAACGATCACGGCAAGGATGGTCATCAACCTATCTCGACTCAGCCAGAGGCCAACGATGGTCGCTCCGGCTATGGTGGCATGCCCACTTGGAAAGCTGTAGCCATGGGTTCGAGTGAGGAGCACCTCGACATGGGCGAGGGTAAGGTATGGGCGCCGTTCAGCGATTAGTGGTTTGAGTATGTAATGGGAGATCCCCTCGGCGATCGCCGTTCCGGCTGCCGCCCAGAGTACCCTTGCAACTTGCCGATCAGGCTTGGGACGCGAGCGAGCACGCCACCACGCAACTAGGAGTAAAACCGCTAAGAGCCCAATTCCGGCTAGGTGCGAGTAGCCCGCCATGAATCCATGTGCCCAAGGGGTCGAGACCGCGAAGTGGTTGACATCACGGTAAAACTGCCGATTCAGCTTGACTATTTCAGGCACTCGACCTCCATGAACGTATCGAACTGCTCCCGATGACAGGAGTTTAGACAATGTTTACCGAGAGTTCACTATGTTGAGCGCTTAGGATCGCTTGCAACGGGAATTACCGGATGCCGGACACTGACGCAAAAAGCAGCAATTCGGGGGCGGCTATGGTGTTGGCGCGGCTTAGGGTCGTCGGGTTACGGAGCCACTTCAGGCTCGCGACTGGGTGCTACTACTGTTTTCGATTCTCGGTTGCCTCGATGGCAGATCTCCATTCGTCGAACTCAGTGGCGATGACTCGTTCGCCACTGATTCCTCGCGAGGCCTCTGAGGCGAGGAAGACGACCGCTGGACCCATGATCTCGGGTGGGAGTGCATGATTGCGGAGTTCCTGAGGTGAGTCCTCTGGGATCATGCCGGTCAGGGTGACTCCACCGGGAAGCAAAGTATTAACGGTTACGCCGGTGTCCTCAAGATCGTTCGCCATAATCGCGGCGAGCGCCTCGGATCCAGCGCGAGAGGGTCCATAGGGGACGAACCCTTTGCGCACCATCGTCTCGTGATTCATGGATATCATGACGATCTTGCCGGAGCCACGAGCGACCATGCGCGGCGCGACTGCACGCGCTACTAGAAAGTATCCAGTGAGGTTTGTTGCGATTACTGCTCGAAAACCATCGACTGGAACCTTCCAGAAGGGTAACGGATCCTCAAAGAAACGAGGGTTAACCGTCCTCATCCCGATCCCAGCGTTGTTGACAAGCACGTCGAGTTCGCCGAAGTGCTCATAGACCTCATTGACGGCGCGCTCGACTGCGTCGCCGTCAAGAACATCCATTTCGATGGCGAGCGCATCAAGTCCCGAAGAGGTGAAGTGACGTACGGTGGAGGTCAGGCGGGTTCCGGCTCGAGCACAGACAGCTACTCGTGCTCCTTCTTTGAGCAGAGCTGAGGCCATAGCGGCTCCGATGCCACTCGACGCCCCCGTTACCATTACCGTTCGCCCTCGTAAGTTATCCATGGTAAAGATGCTAGCGGTGACGGTACTTAAGGGTTGTCTGCGTCCTTTGAGCATGTGACCCTCTTCGAGGAATGGTGCTCGGTTGTTGCTATCGGCGTTGATTAAGCAATGCCTCGCCAGACTGGCTGAGTCCGAGAAGACGCCATCCGCGATCTATGAAGCCCGTCGCCTCGGCTACTCGAGCGGAAGCTGCATTGTTGGGTGCATGAAGGTAGGTCGGGAGCATTCCTTCGAGGAGTACGTGCTCGGCAGCCTGAGCGACGAGCGCTTTGGCTAACCCTCGCCCACGAGCCTCCGGCTCAGTAACCACGGCCAACTCCCTCGCGTAGTGGTCATGGCGTTTCAGCCCGACTCCGGCTAACACGCGGTCCTGTTGGTCGAGGGCGACCAACACATCGCCACCAAACGGGTTGAGCCATTCGGGCACATTGGGGTGGTTAGCCGGCAGCCAGATGCCCGGGCTGCCTAGGTCCGGGACTTCGAAGGCGAAGCGGAAAAATGCGATGAAGCAGGAGCCAGAACCAAGTCCGACGCTATCTTCGATGAGTCTGGCAACTGATGACAAATCTGATCCAGCGGCGGAACCGTACGTACTATCGGTGTCGTACCGTGTTTGAGGGTGTGAGTGACCCAGTTGCTGCCGGGCGAGTTGTGAGTATGGATCGCTTTGATTTGAGCTTCGAGTCTCTTCGCCATCTTTGTCAAGAGCCTTAAAGAGTGGAGCCAGGATAGGGTCGATGGAGAGCGCAGTCCCATCGGTTGGCGAGAAGACGCCTAGGAAGTGCCGAGTTGTGCCGTCCCATCCGGGCTGTTGGCGCCGTGTGGTTGGCACCACATGGATGGGTCTCGCTGGTGGCCATGCGCCTAAGAAATCGTTGAGGTGTTGCGAGAGGAGACCCCAGCCATTGGCTTCGGCGTCCTCGCTGTCATGTGCCAACTTCTTTACCACCACGCTTAGTCTAGCCTGTAAGTTGGCGAGTAAAAATCAACAAGTACTGAGTACTCATGCTTAGAACGTTGTGCGAGTTCGGCTACAGTGTCATGGAGCGTAAGGGCGAGAATTTTTGGGCTTCG
Organism: Ferrimicrobium sp.; assembly: GCA_027365375.1. Classification (GTDB taxonomy): domain Bacteria; phylum Actinomycetota; class Acidimicrobiia; order Acidimicrobiales; family Acidimicrobiaceae; genus Ferrimicrobium. The sequence continues at coordinate 6,708 of DAHXNM010000009.1, forward strand.
CAGCACATCGCGTTGTGTTCGTCCAGCGCGGTCGGCCATTTTTATTCACCGAGGGAGTGCAGTTGGCTAGCAATCGGCCAGTTTCTTATAGGAGGCGATCGGGCGATGAACGCTTTGAGAGACGTCAGCTCAACCGTGGTAAATGGGTCAAGCGCGGAATGATCGGCTTTGGAGCCTTGCTGGTGATCTCTATCCCATTGGAGCTTCACGACTACGCCGCCTCCAAGGCACTCAGCGCCAAAGAAGTTATCCTTCGAGCGAATCAACTCCAGCTAGGTAGTGCACCGGTCGTTGACTATGGTCCAAATGGTAGGGTAGCGGTGCGTCTTTTCGGAACCGGGGCCTGGATCAAGCCGGCCGCCAATCACCTGTGCAACACCGTTGGACCTTGGACTGGCGACATTGGACATATTAAGGTCGGTTTCTTGGAGGCTAAAGGCGGCGCGACAGCCATCGTGGCGGCCTCGTGTCAGACTACCGATGGGTTGTCTCGGTTAGTTGTCGGGCGTTACCGCCCTTCTGGAGTTTTGGCGTCGATCATGCTTTCGTCGGCTAAGCAGGTGACGACCGCTACGGTGATTGCAACCCCATCGACGCTCTATATACAGAATCCGGTGTATGACAATCGGAGTATCTCGGGCAAATCCTCTGAGGTTGCCATTGGATCTCTTTAGTGAGTCCGATTACCAATCCAACTGCTCAGTGGGATGTCCTGCCACGGTAGCGGTTTCAGCGTAGGTATGTGTGGCTTCTGGAAGGCAATCACAGCTCCGATCTCACAGCGTGGTTGCGTCCAACAGATCCGGGATTCTGGTCAGCTCTGCAACGCAAAATTCAAACGGGGGAGTAGTGAACGGCCCCTAGAGCCAAGCCTCTTGAGCGTGACCCTTGGTGTCAAAACGGGCAAACTAGCGCATGCGTCTGCACTTTGGCGTCGTTACGAGACCGGCCCGAGGATACGGCAGTGTGCAGCTCAAGCCTACCCAAGCTGATTGAGGGTCTAAAACTCAATCCACAGAGCTGGCTGTATCTGGATTGTAGCTACGGGGAGTGAGGTAGGAGCATGTCGAGCTGAAGATGCCCTACTGGGCAAGTGAGTGTTCGCGTAACGCCTTCAATCACCTGGATACCCTCTACAACCTGGCTACCAATCTCAGCGAGTGTCTCAGCGCGCAGTAGCACAATGATGTCATAGGGTCCGGTAACGTCGTCGGCGCGAACCACCATAGGCAACGAGCGGATAGCAGGCAGCACCTTGCTGACTTCTCCGATCTCTGTCTGGATTAGGACGTAGGCCTCCACACTTCTCCTTGCCTGCTCTGAACCCTGCGACTAGACTACCGTAGTCGGAGTGCAAAGCGTGGCGATCATCACCAACTTTGCCTTCTTCAGATTGTTGCTGTTCAGATTTCGGCTGTTCAGATCGTGGAGGGCGTCCATCTGGCATGGATGCCTCCGTGCCTCAGTGAGAAGGTTGTGTATGTTGTCCGATAGATCTAACATGATGAGACTCAATGGGACCACTTGAGTAGGCGATTTCTTGAGGTGTCCAGGCTCAGACGGCACTTGGATGTTGTCGTGCCGGCCATCTAGCGGTGGTGCATAATCTCTAGGTCGGCTAACTCTTTGTGCTTGCCCATCTGTGGCCCTAGATGCCTGCAGCAGATGAACGGAACGGAAGCTACCGAAGTGGCTGGAGAGCGAAAACAAAAGAGGTGCATATAAATGTATATGTATTTTGGAGCGGAGTACCTATAGATGAGCGGGCGTGTTAGCTTGAAAGCTTATGGACTAGTGGTCGGTTAGAGGTGTCATCAGATTCCGAAGATAAATGGGATCAGACGGTTCTCTATTTTCCGTCGGAGCGCCGTTTTGATTATGATCACCCGATGGCGATGACGAGATTGGCTCTGCATCGCGATGCGCTCGCCGCCGGTGCCGAGACCTATAGTGATCCGGTTACCGGCGATTTCGTGCTCTGCTCGCGTACCTTGATTGAACGAGGGTTCTGCTGTAGTCTCGGCTGTCGTCACTGTCCATTCACCGGCGGTCACCGACCGTTCATGGCGGAGTTGTTTCTCGAGTGAGTGTCGGCCACCGAACCCAATGGGAGCTAGAGGCTGTCTCGTTGAGCACGGCTACCCTGCACAACGCCTGGCCTAAACTGCGAGCGGGGCAGCGATTGTGTCGCATCGTTCAACCCACCGATCGTGCGTTGGTCCTCGGATCATCCACCCGCCAGAGCGAATTCGATCTCGATCGCGCTCGGAGTCAAGGATTAGTAGTTGTTAGGCGTAACAGCGGAGGCGGGGCCGTTTTAGTCGAGCCAGGCTCGCAGATCTGGCTGATGTTGTACCTAGGACTTGATGATCCGCTTGTCCCCTGGGACCTGGGTCGCTCCTTCTTGTGGTTGGGTGCCGCCGTGCTTGGGCTCCTCCTAGAGCTTCGACTCAATGCCACGATGGTCGAGAGTCGGCAACCGCGTACTGCTCTTGGAGGTTTGATCTGTTTTGCTGACCTCGGGTTTGGAGAGGTTACAGTTGATGACGCCAAGGTGCTTGGTCTTGCCCAACGACGCTCTCGCGGCCAAGCTTGTTTCCAACTTTCACTCCTGTGGGAGGAGCACCAGAGCCTTTTGCGCGAGCTTTTGGTTGTCGATCCGTACGAGAAGGAATCACTTCGAGTGGCGGGCCTAGCACCGCTAGTCGATCTTTCACGTCAAGACGTGCAGGATAGGGTCGTTACGGCGATCACTGCCCTATAGCAGAACATCCGTACGAACTAGGCACTGCGAGCCAATCAATTTGTCATGTTTTACCCTCTTCATGCCGAGATTACGTGTGTTGGTGGGGAATTGTGGGGTAAAGTGGGGCCCATTGGTTGGTAGTGGAGAGGGCAGTCGAGTCGGTGTGGCAGACGGGTGAGGTAAAGGCGAAGTTCTTCGGTGGGTATACCCACTCCCTCGACCTCAAGGGTCGGCTCACACTCCCCGCACGCTTCCGCTCCAGTTTCTCTGATCGCTGTTATGCCACCCCATCGCAGTACGGCGATCCATGCATCGTGATTTGGACAGTCGAAGACTTTGCTACCTTCGTTAATGCGGTGCCGCCGCTCAGCTGGGACGAGTCGATGGAGCGTCGTCGATTGAGGGACTGGGGGCGTCAGGCCTTTGAGCTCGAGATCGACCGCCTTGGCCGCGTTGGGCTACCCCAGCCGCTACGAACGTTGGTCAGTCTGGAGCGCGAGGTACTCGTCAATGGAGCATTTGGCACCATCGAGATCTGGGACCCAGTTCGTTGGGCCGAGTATCAGGACAGTGCTCATGAATAACCAGCGTAACGACGGTGATCCTGGAGAGGTGCCACGCCAGGGACAGTCCCAGCCTCTAACCGGTTCAACCGATGGGCGGCACTCGGGTGAGTTCACACACGCTCCGGTACTCGCATCAGAGGTGGTGCAGGGTTTTCGCGATCGTCGGACCCCATCGGCGGTCATCGTCGACGCGACCGTCGGGCTAGCTGGTCACTCTCAGCGCATCTTGGACGAACTCGACTGGGCGGAGGTGGTCGGAGTTGATCGCGATCGTAGGGCACTGAACCAGGCACAGGATCGGCTGAGCCGCTACCCTGGTCGGGCACGATTGGTGCATGGAAGGTTTGGCGAGATTTCGGATGCGGTGGCGCCTGCGGTTGCTGTGGCCGGTGTGCTCGCTGATCTTGGTGTCTCGTCGATGCAGTTGGATGATCCCGATCGCGGATTTTCGTTTCGCTTTGATGCCCCACTTGATATGCGAATGGATCCAGATGGCGAAGAGTCAGACGTTGCTGGGTTTTTGCTATCGGTGACTACCAAGGATCTGATCCGGATCTTTCGGGAGAACGGTGTAGGGACTCTCTCGATCAGATATGCCAACGCATTGAAGAGTCGACTTCCGGTAGCCACCACTGGCGAACTCGCCGAGATTATCGTCTCGGCAACCCCGGCGAGGTTGCGGGGCGGACGCACACACCCGGCAACAAAGGTCTTCCAGGCTCTGCGGATCAGTGTCAACGATGAAGCGACGGAACTCATTCACTTTTTACCTGCAGCACTTGGATTGCTCGATCGAGGAGGTGTCATGCAAGTCATTAGTTACCATTCAGGTGAAGATAGACTCGTCAAGCGCTTCATCCGGCTTGTCGAGACCGGCGGCTGCATCTGCCCACCT
>DAHXNM010000057.1 GCA_027365375.1 Ferrimicrobium sp.
CAGGCCAGGTTAATTTCCCATAAACTGATGACGGCTCGGAGGGATGCGAGAGTGGCCGAATCGGGCGGTCTCGAAAACCGCTGTACCCGCAAGGGTACCGTGGGTTCAAATCCCACTCCCTCCGCCACCTGTTTAGTCGACTGGGCGCGCGTTTTGACCGTTGTGCTCACTGCGCTTTGTCAGCCACCGGCTTATACCCATTGCGTTGGCATGGACACCGCTCAACGTAAGGAGTCGATCGCGAGCGGTTGGATCGAGATCTTTGAGATCGGGCACGAACTCCTCTTCTAGCGCCGTCTCTATCTCACGTCCATCCATCATGGCAGCTTCAGCAACTCTGCACCAGTCGCGCAGCAGATCCTTGCCTTCATCAAGAATGTCGACCGCGTTGGCGAACCGCCCATAGTGGGCGAAGGCGAGATGCGACGGAGAACGCGATTTCATCGCCTCCAAACTCTGTGTCGCCAAGGCGAGATCGAAATCGGGGGGCGGGGTAGCGGGCCAGAGAATGCCGACCTCTGGTAATTTCACACCAACGGCATCTCCACAGAACATCGCCCCTGTCGGTTCATGCCAAAGCGATAGATGATGCTTCGCGTGACCTGGCGTCATTAACGCCTCCAGATGTAAACCTTTCGTGACTTCGATAGTGTCTCCCTCTTCAACTGCGATGATCCGGTCCGCTGGGGTTGGATCTAGACGGCCATAGAGCGAATCGAGCAACGGTCCATACACCATTGAGGCCGAGTTGATTAGGCGCGAAGGGTCAGCGAGATGGCGAGCACCGTTGGGATGAACGTAGACTTTTGCCTTCGGGAATACCCGAGCGATGTCTCCTACCCCACCCGCATGGTCGAGATGAATATGCGTCAGCACAACGGCAGCCAAGTCTGACGGGCTTATGCCGAGACTCTGTAGCTCCGCGATCAGAAGAGGAGCGCTGCTTTGTGAGCCGGTCTCGATGAGAACAGGACTCTCACCAGTAACCAGAAAGCCAGCGGTGATGTGTTCCCAGCCGCCGAGTTGAGTATCGATTTCAACGATGTTGTCTGCGATAAATTCTGCCATACCTCGCAAGCCTAGCTCTCGTTAGAACGTCTGTCTAGGGGACACAACCTTCGGTGGATACCTTGTGCTGTGGAGAAGTGAGCGCCGTATGCACTTCTTGGGCAACAGCCGGAGCAGCCAGCGCAAAACCAACATAGTTGTTCGTGGTCGATCGAGAGAACACTACACCAAGCACCTGCCCTGCAGAGTTGACCAAAGGTCCCCCGGAGTTGCCAGGGCGCACAATTGCATCGATCTCATAGACCAGACGAGTGGTCAAGCCCTGATTGTAGATGTCCCGCCCAGTTGCGTCAAAGCCCGCCACGATCCCAGCAGATCCATAGGTAAGTGGGCCTCCCTCAGGATAACCAAGCACGACGGCCTGAGTGCTTCGTGGCTGTACCTGGGTATCGAAGTGCAACACAGGTGCGTTGAGGCCCGGCACCTTCAGCACTGCCAGGTCTAGGTGTGGGTTGTACCAGATAACCGTAGCCGCCAGCTGTGAGCCGTTTTGAATCACGTAGGTATTGGGTTCGCCAGCTACAACGTGTGCGTTGGTGGCAACGTAGCCAGGTGCGACGACAAAGGCTGAACCCTCCTGAATTTCAGAACAGGCGAGACCCTCCACCTTTAGCACAGATGCAGAGACCTTTGATTCGATCGCCTTCACCTCAGCTGAAGATGGGAGTGCCACAGGGCCGGCAAGCGCTGGTGGAATCGAAGCAAATACTGGTGGAAAGCCAGCTGTCGAGAACAGGGCGTCGACCTGAGAAAAGACGCTAGGGGCTGGAGGTAGGATATTGTCGAGCGACTGGACGATCCTAGAACCGGAGACCTCTGAGGAGAGGGCTTGAATGGGAGCGTTCAGCGCCAGTGCTGCGACGATCCAGACGATCAACAGGGTGGCGACGATCGAGACCACGACGCCCACGCCTGAATCGATCTTCCCAAGATGGAAGCGATCAAGTTTACCGCTGAGCCGATTGCCGAGGCTTCGACCTAGGGCCGATGTGATCGACGCAAGTCCAAAAAGAATAACCAGTGAGACGAAGGTTCGTATGATCCCCGCTGGCAGCGGAGCTGCAGCGTACGGTGCGATCACGGCGCCAGCTAGGAGACCAACCCAAAACCCGATGTAGGAACCGAGTTGGATGGTCGCACCCACCTTCAGGCCCCTAGCGGCTGAGAACGCAACGAGCGCGAGGATTACTAGATCCACGAGATTAAAGCCAAATATGGCAGCTAACAGCGGAGTAGACACCTACCGCTTAACCTCGACACAGACCTTCACACCGAACCAGTGTAGGTTCTCAACTCCCCAAAACAACTGAAATAGCCATTACTTTGCTTGCTGGCCCTTAGTAGTCGGCTCTGCCTTACAGGTTTCGCGATTTAGCTGCTTGTACACGGGCAACGTAGTCAAGGTGGCATGCGACCTCCACGAACTGATCGGCAGTCGGGCGTCATACTCTATGCTGAAATGACCACGGGTCAATGGGGTCCCTTCCGCCGTACAACACGAGAGAGGATCACCAGGTGATACCCAATACCCTTCCACCCCTCTATCCGCAAGGTCTAGAGCACGATGCCTGCGGTATCGCATTCCTGGCCGATCTCCGCGGACAAGGCTCGCACAAACTAATTCAGATGGGTTTAGGAGCTCTAGTCAATCTCGAACATCGAGGTGCCAAGGGCTCGGATCCCGACACCGGAGACGGCGCGGGGATTCTTATCCAAAACCCCGATGGGTTTTGGAGGCGTGAGCGGGAGCTGCCACCTCGCGGTAGCTACGTCACTGGCCTCCTCTTCATAGACGGCGACCGAGTGGAGTTGTTAAACCGGCTAACCGAGCTTCTTGCTGACTCCAACTGGAGAATTATCGGTACTCGCGATGTCCCCAGAAACAACCAAATCCTTGGCGCCGGCTCGAGATCGTGTGAGCCCGATATGGTGCAACTCTTTTTGGCCGATTGTAGAGGCGCAGTCGGGGATCAGCTCGAACGCGCTGCATGGCTGCTGCGTCGCAAGATTGAGATAGAGATTCCACAGCTCTACTTCCCGTCGCTTTCTGGCAAGACATTTATCTATAAGGGTATGTTGTCAGCTCCTCAGGTTGAGGAGTACTTTCTTGATCTGCAAAATCATGAGCTGTCGTCTGGAATCGTGTTGGTGCACTCGCGTTTTTCAACCAACACCTTCCCGTCTTGGCGACTCGCGCAGCCTTT